>DATJKB010000480.1:0-6304 GCA_035491875.1 Pyrinomonadaceae bacterium
CATAACGCCAATGGGTTTCAGTCCTTCAAAAAGCGTATTGGCGATGTCAGTTGTTAGCCGCTCCTGCAACTGCAATCGCTTTGAGAACGTCTCTGCGAGCCGTGCGAGTTTTGAGATACCGAGGATTCTTCCCTGCTTCGGAATATAAGCAATATGACATTTGCCGACGAACGGCGCGAGGTGGTGCTCGCACATCGAAGCGATGCTGATGTCTTTCACGATCACCATCTCGTCATGTTTGTCTCCCGGCAACGGCACAACGTGTTGCTGGGGATCTTCACGCATGCCGGAGGTCAACTCGGCAAACATTTCGGCGACTCGCTGCGGAGTTTCTTTTAAACCTGGCCGCTCGGGATCTTCTCCGATACCCTCGATGATCAGTCGCACGCCCTGGGCGATCAGATCGAGATCAACGGGCGGTGTGATTGGTTCGTTGGAAAGCTTTGTTGCCATATGTTTTGTCTTAGCTGTTTGATCGTTGCCGCTCCCATGCCGCCCTCACCGCTTCTTCAACTCTCTTTAGCGGTACGCCAGCCTCTTTAGCTGCGCTGCGGCATTGTTCAAATTCGGGCATCTCATTTACTACCTGCCCGTTCAGGCGTGCTACTTTAACATCAATTGGTCCGTACTGGGTTTCGACGCGCATGACAGTACGCTCCAATGCGCGTCGCTCGACTTCATAGCTTCGCACACCCAGGGTAGTCGTCTCTTTGAAGAGTAGTTGCAGCAGTTGGTCCTTCAAATTCTGTTCGCACAGGATCGACAAAAGAATTCCAGGCCGATTCTTCTTCATCTGCACTGACGTGAAATAACAATCAAGCGCGCCCAACTCGAACGCCTGGCCCATCACGTGACCCAACACCTGAGGCGACAGATCGTCGATGTTTGTTTCGATCATCAACAGCCGCTCCACGTTCGGTCCGTACCCGCTGGTCTCGCCGACAAATACACGAAGGACGTTCGGAAAATCATCGTATTCTCTCGTCCCGGCACCGTAAGCCGGGGTGGAAGATTCCATAGTCGGTATTGGGCCATACTGGTCGGCCACTGTTGTAATGATTGCCGCCCCGGTCGGCGTTAACAGTTCGCCTTTAATGTCAGTCGAATAAAAGGGCACACCTTTAAGCAACTCTGCGACAGCAGGCGGCGGCACGGGGAAACGTCCATGTTCCATTTGAACAAAACCGCTGCCGACATGGATTGGCGATGAAATGAATCGCTCAACGCCGAGTAACTCGAAACAGATTGCCGCCCCAACAACGTCAACAATTGCGTCGAGTGCGCCGACCTCATGAAAGTGAACACGCTCAATGGGCTCGTTGTGCACGCGGCCCTCGGCTTCCGCAAGACGCGTAAAGATCTGGGATGCACGTTTCTTAACTCCCGCTGAAAGCGACGAGTTGTCGATGATCTTTAAGATATCCGACAAATGTCGATGCTTGTGTTCGTGTGCTGTTTCGACAACTGCGTACGTTGCGCCCAGGCCGGCGCGTATGACCTTCTTGAATTGAACGCTGAACCCTTCCACGTTGAGCCGCTCTAGCTGTTGCGACAGCACGTTTGGATCGACTCCGGCTGCGACCATCGCTCCCAGAATCATGTCGCCACTGGCGCCGGCGAAACAATCAAAGTAAACCGTCTTCATATCGTTTCAGTTTCTCTCGCAAATCATGGGCAACACGTCGCCCGCTCTTCCGGTCAACACTTCGTCGCAGAAACTCGAGAGCGGAGTCTCTTCAGGATTCACTTCAACCAAATAAGCTCCGGCAGCTTTGGCGATGCCGGGAATATTAGCAGCCGGGTAAACGAGGGCCGATGTGCCGACCACAAAACAGAGTTCGCACGTCGATGCCGCGGCAGCCGCCCGTTCATACGCGCCAGGAGGCAGCAGCTCACCGAAGAGCACTACGTCGGGTCTAAGGTTATCGCCACAGCCAAGACACGCATCCGAGCGTGGTCCATTCAATTCGATCGTCATACTGCAGGTCACACATCGAGCTCGCGCGATATTGCCATGAAGTTCGATGACGTCGCGAGATCCTGCCTTTTGATGTAGTCCATCGACGTTTTGCGTGACAAGTGTCAGTTGAGGAAACCTCTCTTGCCAGCTCGCGATTGCCACATGCGCCGGATTCGGCTGCACGGATTTCAGTAAGTCGCGTCTATAGTCAAACCACTCCCACACAGCCGGAAGATCGCTTTGGACCATTCGGGCGGACGAAATAACGTCGAACGGCATGCCTTTCCACACGGTCGAATTACCACCGCCGCGAAACGTCGGCACGCCCGACTCAGCAGACACACCGGCCCCCGTTAGTACAACGACACGCGACGCTGAAGCGAATCGTCGACGCAACTCGGCCGAGATCGTTGGTGCGATATTAGCTTGCATGGGGAAATCGATGTTAACAGAGCCGCGCTAAACAGTCAGTAAGCTGCGACAAGCTCGAGGGAATTGCTCAACAAAGGTCCGATACGCTTCAGCTTGTCGTCAACATTCCCTACTCTCAAGATCCCCGAAATCGGTTAACTTTTATGCAGTTCAACGAATGTCCGATACGCTTCAACGTTGATCGTTTCGATATTCTTGAGAGTGGGGAACGTTGACGACAAGCTGAAGCGTATCGGACATTCGTTGAGCACTTTCAACGTTGATCGTAGTAGCCCAGGTGCGCCTTTTTCCCAGAACCTTGCCATTACGTTATACTCTTGGCTTTTTTGCACACGGAAATACCTGACCTTCGACCCAATGACACTACTTCAGCTCCAGAATCGCCTCAAAGATACTGTTCGAAGTGCCGCCAGAGATCTGTTTGAGGTCGAGATTGAACAGCTCAATGCGGAGACGCCGCCAAAGCCGGAGCTAGGTGATCTGGCCTTCCCTGTCTCATTTGAACTGGCCAAATTGATCAAACAAAAGACGGGTGAGAAAGCCAATCCGCGCGCCATCGCGGAAAAACTCAAAGAACGACTCGAGAGTGCGGAGGAAGTAGAGCGGGTTGAGATCGCCGGCCCCGGGTACATCAACGTTTTCTTTAATCGTCCAAAGCTCCTCAGAACGTTCTCGCGACATGAAGACAGCGAACGCGCCGATCCTCAGCAACCTAAAAAGATGGTCGAGCACACCAGTATCAATCCAAATAAAGCCGCGCACATTGGCCATGTTCGTAATGCCGTGCTTGGCGATACTTTTGTTCGCATCCTGGCCGCAGCAGGCAATCGAGTTGAAGTCCAGAACTACATCGACAACACCGGTGTGCAAGTTGCTGACGTCGTCGTGGGTTTTATTCACATCGAAAAGAAGGATCTCGAAGCTATCAAAGCGCTCGATGCTTCGCTCACCAAAGACTATCCATTTGATTATTACTGCTGGGAGCTTTACACGCGGGTCGGTCTCTTCTATCGCGATGGCGATCCGAACAGTCCGATGAATCCTGAAAAGACGCAACTGCGCAACAACGTACTACACGCGATCGAGGCGGGTAACAATGCGACAGCTGAGTTGGCTGATTACATCGCGACACGAAACGTGGAGTGCATCATCAACACGATGGAACGACTCGACATCCGCTATGACCTGCTGGCGCGCGAGTCAGACATTCTGCATCTGCACTTCTGGGAACGTGCGTTCGAATTGATGAAACAAACAGGCGTCATTCGCTATGAAAATGAAGGACGCCACGCCGGTTGTTGGGTAATGCCCTTCGAGTCGTACACCGGAACAGATGAACACGAGTCAGACAAGATCATCGTTCGCTCAAATGGCACGGTTACCTACACGGGCAAAGACATTGCTTATCAGTTGTGGAAGCTTGGTAAGCTCGGGTTGGATTTCTATTTCAAAGTCTTCCAGCAGTACCCGGATGAAAACAACCTGTGGGTCACAACAAGTGACGCAGACGAGGACACGGATGGTCATCCAGAGTTTGGTGGCGGCACCACGGTTTACAACGTGATCGATTCCCGACAATCATATCCACAGGAGATCGTTGCTCGTGGAGTAGCAGCTGTAGTTCCTGAGGTCGGCGATCACGCGAGCGTACACTTCAGTTACGAAATGGTCGCGTTGTCGCCCAAGGCCTGCGAAGAATTGGGAATTGAACTCACGCCTGAAGATCGAGCGAGGCCTTACGTCGAGATGAGTGGACGAAAGGGTCTCGGAGTAAAAGCCGACGACCTGATCAATCGTTTAGAGAGTGACGCACTCACGGAAGTTGAGTCTCGACATCCTGATGTGTCGGCTGATGAGAAACGTTCCACGGCTCATGAGATTGCCGTCGGGGCCTTGCGCTATTTTCTGTTGAAATTCACGCGAAACTCGGTTATCGCTTTCGACTTTGATGAAGCATTGTCGTTCGAAGGAGAAACGGGTCCCTACTGCCAGTATGCTGCGGTTCGCGCGAATTCGATCTTCCGCAAACTCGAACCCAATGCTCTTCAGCGAACGTCGGAATTACTTGCTGAAAGTGGGGTCGAGAACCGTCTGTCGGACGCATTGAGCGGGGAGACCGGCACTGAGATCTGGTCGTTGATAACGCTGGCAGTGCGATTGGAAGAGGTTGTTGCTCAGTGTGCCATATCGGCTGAGCCTGCTAATCTGGCGAAGTACACCTTCAACCTGGCAAAGGTTTTTAATCTTTTCTACCACCGGCATCGTATTATTGCTGAGGAGGATGCGATCAGACGGGCGGTATTGATAACAGCGGCGGACATTGCCCGCACCCGTTTGACACAGGCACTTCGGATACTGGGGATTTCAGTCCCCGAGCGAATGTAAGCGTGAGGCTTAATCCATCATGTTAATCGTCATGAAAACCGATGCGACTGACGGCCAAATCGAAGCCGTCATGCGCGTGATTGAAGACTTGGGTTTCAAAGGCCATCCGATGCCCGGTGCGACGCGCACAGCAATCGGAATCACTGGCAATCAGGGTGCAGTTGATCCGTCACACTTTGAAAACCTGGCAGGCGTCGCCGAAGCGATTCGAGTCAGCAAGCCGTACAAACTTATTACTCTTGATCTTCGACCTGAAAAGACAATCGTTCGCGTGGGAGATGCAACTATCGGTGGGGACGAGTTAGCGATCATAGCTGGACCATGCGCCATCGAGAGTCGAGCCCAGGCATTTGCGATTGCCGAAGCCGTTCGACGCAGCGGTGCACGCTTCTTTCGCGGTGGCGCTTATAAGCCGCGCACTTCACCATACGCTTTCCAGGGCCTCGGAGAAGAGGGTCTGCGGATCCTCGCCGATATTCGCGATTCATACGGTCTGAAGATCGTTACTGAAGCGCTGGATGAACCCGGCGTCGATCTCGTCGAAAAATACGGCGACATGATTCAGATCGGCGCGAGAAACATGCAAAACTTTTCATTGCTTCGGCGAGCAGGCAAAGCGCGGCTTCCTGTGCTGCTGAAGCGTGGATTGTCGGCAACGTTGGACGAGTGGCTGCTTGCGGCCGAGTACATAATGGCTGAAGGAAACTATCAGATAGTGCTTTGTGAGCGCGGCATCCGAACGTTCGCGCAACACACAAGGAACACTCTCGATCTCGCAGCGATACCAGCCGTACGAAGAATCTCTCACTTGCCGGTTATCGTGGATCCATCACATGGAACGGGAAAGAATTTTATGGTGACACCGCTTGCGCGCGGTGGTGTTGCGGTTGGTGCCGACGGACTAATCATCGAAGTGCACGATCAACCCGAGCACGCCCTTTCAGATGGTGCTCAAGCATTAACGCTGGAACAGTATGAACAACTGGTAGGCGAGGTGCGGGCCATTCATGAAGTGATCGCACCGGCGGCGGTAGGATAAGGATATTGTAGATTTTAGATTTTAGATTTTAGATTGAAGATTGAAGATTCGCCTGACTGCTTCGAAAGCCATCAATCTTCAATCATCAATCTACAATCTACAATCCTTGAGGATCTCGGCCAAGTCCCTCGCGAACACAGATCGCGGAATCACTCGATCAAATCCAGCCGCCAACGCGTTCCGATGTAACTCCACTTCCACATGTGAGAAAAAACCAAGAAGCGTTACGGTCGACTCCTGAATCTTTATTGCCTTCGCTAACTCCAAAGCATCGAGTTTCTGGTTATGCAGGTCTATAAGGATTAGAGGTGGCGGGATTAGAGATGGTTCACCTTGGGTGAGCTTTTCAATCACCGCCTCTTTGGATCGCGGAAATGAGACATTTACGCCCAAAGCTTCCGCCGTCGCCCGAATCTTCGACGCGAAGAACATGTCGTCAACTACAGCAATTACGGTTCTCGTCATAAGACCCCTATCGGTTGCGCCTC
>DATJKB010000481.1:0-11397 GCA_035491875.1 Pyrinomonadaceae bacterium
CGGCCACCGAGTGCGGCGCGAATATTACGTACAGAGCTAGGCCAGCGAGCGCAGTACGATGACTGGCTTCTGCGATGCGCATTCGACTCAAGTTATCTGCCAAGTGGCCAGGATGGATCGAGTTTATCGGCAAACACTAACCGTTGACGACACCAAACGGTCAGGCAATCAATTACGACATTAAGTTCCGGCGGGATTTTTTTGCGGCTAAACGCGCAGGATAGGTGCGTTGACACCTTGAATTTTCGCATGTTAGCGTATCCGAGGCAGTTTCCCGGAGTTCGGAAAAGTAGAGATACTGACAACGCTCTCAGACATGGCTTTGTCCCTCTGCCCGCCGCTACGATTAACGCCGCCGACCAACTTAATGATACAAAATATCTCTGATGGCTTTCGAAAAAGCTAAGGTCCTGAAAGCGGCCGAAAAATTCCTGTCACAAGGGAAGATTACCGCAGCAATCAAGGAATATCGTCAGATAGCAGATCACGAACCAAGTGATCTGACGACCTTGAATATGCTCGGGGATCTCTACGTGCGCGCCAATAAGAAAGAAGAAGCGATCTCGTGCTTCGAGCGCATCGCACAGCATTACAGTACCCAGGAATTCAACCTCAAGGCGATCGCGATGTACAAGAAGATCGAGCGGCTCCGCCCGCGCGATCCCGACGTCGCTCGTAAACTCGGCGATCTGTACGGCTCACAGGGTCTTGTTGTGGACGCCCGGGCGCAGTATCTCATCGTTGCCGACGCTTACACCCGCGCCGGCGACAATAAGAGAGCGCTGGAGGTTCTCCACCGAATCGCCGACCTCGATCCCAATAACACGGAAATCCGCTTAAAGCTTGCCGAAGGCTACGTGAAGGAACACATGATGCGCGATGCCTCGAGTGCATTCGTGCAGGCCGCAAACAGACTTCATCAGGTTGGTTCTCACGACAAAGCGCTCGATGCCTACAATCGTGCTTTGCAGCTCGCGCCAGCTGACATGGATGTTTTAAGGGGGCTTCTGGAGACGCATATTGCCAGAGCAACCGCTGACGAAGCTGCGGAAATACTCGAGCGGGCGGTCGAAAACAATCAATCAGATTCTGAGCTTCTTGCAATGCTAGAGCGCGCACACCTCGAAGCTGAGGAACCGCAAGGCGCAGAAAAAGCCACCAAGCTGCTCATGGTGCAAGATGCGTCAAACTATCTTCACTATCTTCCGGTCGCCGCGCTCTATCTGAAAACTGGAGCAGTCGACGACACCGTTCGAATTCTCAACGGCATCATCGAACGAATGTTGGCTGGTCGGGAAGAGACTGAATTGCTTGGGCTGGTCAATCAAGTGCTCGAGCGAAATCCTGATCATCTCGCAGCGCTCCGCATGCTTGTTCGCATCCACTGGTGGCAGCGCGACATGGAAGCACTTCGTTCAGCGCTTGAACGCCTGGCGGATTCCGCGGAAGCAGCTCAAAAGCCGGAAGAGGAAAGGTACGCGCTAACTCAACTCGTTCGGCTCGCTCCGGACAATCAAGCATATCTCGAGCGATTGAACATGCTCGGCGGCATGCAGGAAGAGACCACTGACGATCTGCCCCCGATTCCGGCAGATGTTCCGACATTCGAAACGTTTTCGTCCTTTGGCTCTGATGCACAGCCTACCGACACCCAATTCTCTGAACCTGAAGTCGTCGCATTTGAAACCACGCAACCAGAGCAGCCTTTTTCAGATCCCAGCGCATCGTTTGCGGATCTTGGTGACGACGTTATCGAAAGAAGCGGCGAGTTTCAGATGGTCGACTATGGCGAGGTAAGCACTGAAGTTACTAGCGATGCTGTTGCCGGATCAGCGACTGAACCAGAACGAGTAAACGCAATGATGCGTCAGGAGCTCGAAAGCGTCGACTTCTATATTTCACAGGGTTACACCGACATCGCGGTCGATACTTTGGACATGCTTGAACGGCAGTTTGGTTCGCATCCTGAGATTCTTGCACGTCGACAAAAACTGGGTCCGGCAGAGACCGCAAAGGTTGACGAATCCGATGTTTTCGAATTTGAAGGCCGTGACGAGATATCCACCAGTCAAGTAGCCGATGCAATCCCGATCGACCCGTCATTCACATTCGGATCGATTGCTGATGAGGGCAACGGGCCTGGTCCAACAACAACGCAGCAACCTGTTTCTGCTGGTCGTGGTCTGGATTCGGGTTTGGCAGAACTCTTCGAAGAGTTTCGCGCCGCCGAAGAAGAGGAGATTGAGGATCAGGCCGATTTTGAAACTCACTACAACATGGGCATCGCTTACAAGGAGATGGATTTGCTTGATGACGCTGTCCATGAGTTTCAAAATGCGGCGACTGCAGTGAAACCTTCTGATGGCACGTCAAGGTATCTCCAGTGTTGTAATATGCTGGGCCACTGCTTCATGCGTAAAGATATGGTCGACGCCGCGATCATGTGGTTCAAGAAAGGCCTTGCAGCACCCGGTCACAGCGAAGATGAGTATCAAGCGCTGCGCTACGAACTCGCGGCAGCGTACGAGCAGCAGGGCGACTTGAAACAAGCGCAGAATCTTTACACCGAGATTTATGGCATCGACGTCGCCTATCGCGAGGTTGCAGACAAACTTCGGGAGTTGAAGAGCAAGTCGAAATGAAGTTGAATTAGTGTTATGTCAGCCAGGCTCAGCGTAATCTTCTACATCATTCTCTGCTTTGAGATAGGAATATTCCTTACGGTTCTTCCGTGGTGGCCGCAAGGAATGTGGGGTTTGAGCGACTGGGGCAACAACTACTTTCTGTTATATGCTGCTCGCAAAACCGGATATCAGTCACTTCAAACCGTTGTTGCTTCCGGCTGGGTACGTGGAGCGGTGACAGGTGTGGGACTTCTGAACCTCGGGATCGCGTTTTGGGAGATATTCCACTTCAAGCAAACTGTTCGCGCGTTGCAAGCGCAAACTTCAGGTAATACCGGAAAAGATGCCGCTCGATCTTCCAAAACCGATCATCTACCTGATAACGAGCGGCTCGACAACCAACAAGACAACTCCTGACTCGCCCGAGTTCTCCCAACTTCTCACCTTAATCAAGACAGCTGTTGCCGCTGAGATTCCGCTGATTCAGATTCGTGAAAAAGCGCTGACTACGCGTGTGTTATATGAATTAACCGGAGGCGCTGTGGGGATTGCACATGGCAGTTCAACGCGAGTCTTAGTCAACGATCGTTTTGACGTAGCTCTTGGTGCCGGCGCCGATGGTGTTCAGTTGACGGCACAATCACTACCGGCCCGGGTTGTAAGGAGTGCAACTTCTAACCGCTTTTTGATTGGCGTTTCGACGCACTCTGTTCACGAGGCTGAACAAGCACGATCGGGCGACGCTGATCTCGTAGTGTTCGGGCCTGTTTTTGAAACGGAGTCGAAACGCAGTTTTGGGCCGCCGCAGGGATTGAGTAAGCTGGGTGACATCGCGGCGGCCGTCGACGGCACGCCAGTGATCGCGATTGGAGGTATCGCGATTGAGAATGTCAGAGAGTGTCTCCGACGCGGAGCCGCCGGCATCGCGGCGATAAGGCTCTTGAATGATTCGAACAGTCTTCTAGCAACCGTCGCCGCAATTCGGAACACTGACGCTACTTCGAAGAGTGATGAGTGATAAGCCGATCATCTTGTCGATTGCCGGTGTAGACCCATCTGGCGGTGCCGGAATCGTCGCTGACGTAAAAACGATTGCGTCGCTAGATTGTTTTCCTGTGGTTGCCATCACTTCGATCACCTTTCAGAACACGCTGGGAGTCTATGGCGCAGCGCATCAAAGCGCTGAGATTCTGCGAGCGCAGATCCAGCCAATACTCGACGACTTCAAAATCGCTGCGGTCAAAACCGGAATGTTGCCGACAGTCGAGATCATCACAGAAGTCGCGCGTATCTTCAACGAGAAGAAATTACCGGCGCCTGTAGTGGATCCGGTGATGCGAGCGACTTCCGGAGACAGTTTGATCGAAGAGACAGCGCTGGACACCTTGAAGGGCCAACTGTTTTTAATTGCGCGCGTCGTCACACCAAACATTCCGGAGGCGGAGCGACTGTCAGGTTTTGCGATCGAGAGTCTCGACGATATGAAGAGAGCAGCGGAGACGATCAGGGCTGCTGGCGCCGCCGCCGTTTTAATCAAAGGTGGTCACATGCCCATGGGGGCCAAGGCCGAGGCAGTTGATGTGCTGCTCGATGAGACAGGCAATGTCACAGAGTTTCGCAGGCCATACTTCGACGTGGGAAACGTTCATGGCTCAGGTTGCACTCTTTCTGCGGCGATCGCTTCGTATCTGGGAAGAGGAAAGTCCCTGGTTGATGCCGTGTATGAAGCGAAAAGTTATGTAACGGAGCGAATACGCTTGGCGCAGGCGCTGGGGCATGGGGCACGCCCGCTTTAGAGTCGGGGGCAGGAGCAGCAAACAGGAGCAGGAAATTTGCCATAGATTATTTGCCATTTCTCATTTGCCATTTAGAAGAATCATTTCGACAGACTCTGCGCGCTCCCAAAATGACAAATGAGAAATGGCAAATGATCTATGACAAATTTTCCTATTCCCGCTCCTGTCTACTCGATGCTTACCTTTTCCATCTTCACGTCTGACACTGGGCGATCGTTTCGATCTGTCTGCGTCGTTGCGATCGCATTCACCACGTCTTGGCCTTCAGTCACACGCCCGAAGATTGTGTAACTTGGAGGCAACGGATAATCGACGTGCATGATAAAAAATTGCGAGCCGTTAGTGTTTGGCCCAGCGTTCGCCATCGCCACTGTTCCCGCTTTGTATCCAGTTTGATAGACAGGTGAGCTCGAATTAATTTCATCTTTAAAGCGGCCGCCCCACGCAGATTCACCACCGCGTCCAGTGCCAGTAGGATCGCCGCCCTGGATCATGAAACCCTTGATGCAGCGATGAAAGATAATGCCGTCGTAGTAACCGCGCTCCGCGAGAGTAATAAAGTTCTCGGTCGTCTTAGGTGCGTCCGACTCTAACAACTCGAAACGGATCGTTCCTTTGTTTGTTTGTAACACTGCCGTGCGATTAGCCATGATCTCTCCTTTGCTTTACTGTTCGATATGTAGATAGATTTCGGATTTCGGATTTCGGATTTTGTGTTATCGGCTTCTACTTAGCGATCTGGGGTGCGGCCAGATAAAACGCAGTAGTTGACTAACACAAAATCCAAAATCCCAAATCCGAAATCCGAAATCTATCTATCCTGCTTACCTCGTATCAAACACTCCACTCAAAATAAACCGTTCAATCGCCAAAGCGACTCCATCGTCAACGTTCGACGCCGTTGGATGTAGACCCTGAATCTCTTTCAGCGACAGCGGAGCGTTGGCCATTACCACGCCGGTGCCCGCAAAGAGCAACATCTCGAGGTCATTGTAGTTGTCACCAATAGCCATGATCTCGTCTTGTTGAAGACCAACCTCAGCGGCTGCAGCAGCCACGCCCGCGCCTTTCGATGCCGAGGCGTTAACGATATCGATCAAGGTGAAGTCTTTCTCCGGATACACCGTGCAGAAAATCTTTACGCTGTTGCCCATCCGCGCTCGAAGTAGATCTTCAAGTTCTTTCATCCTGGCACAGCCGCCAGAGAATGAAAGATGAATCGGATCGTGATCGACGTATTCATCAAGCGACGGAACTTCCTTTACTGACTTTGCTCCCTCCTCGTCTCCATGGACGCGGCGCGACCATGCGAGGTATTGATAGAAAGCCGCGTTCTCGCCACTCACGTGGTCGTAAACGAGTACTCCCAGGCCCTCATGATCGTCGCTAACGAGTGCGTCAGCGCCGAAGTTTTTACCTATCTCCATGGCCTCCCGCGCACACGCCAGCGGTAGAGGAAGTACTGCCACCGTCTCGAGTGTCTTGGCGTGTTTTGTGAGCGCGCCATTGTGGGAGATCACGGGTACGTCGAGTCCGAGTTCAAGCGCAACCGGACGGCAATCGCGAAACCGGCGACCAGTGACAACAGCAATGCGAACACCGGCTTCACGCGCTTTTTGAATCGCATCCTTGTTTCGTTCAGTTATTTGGCCGCGCGCATTTAAGAGCGTCCCATCGAGATCGAGAGCCAGTAATCGTATTGGCATAGAGTGAAGAAGGAAAGTAAATCAATCCATTACAAAACGCAAAAATGAGCAACGCGAAGTAGTCCTAATCTGAAGTTCAATCACTTAAAAAATAGTCAACTCTCTGCGTTTCCGCGGCGTCTCTGCTGTGTAGTTTGAGTTTTCTAACAAAGGAACAAATCAGTTAACAAGACTCTAGCTCCTGGCTTGTTGAGATTTTGGAACCGACCGCGGAACAGCCGAGCCGCCGAGGTCGCCGAGGATACGCAGACGGTTGGGATCCCATTTATATCTGACCGACCAAATTGGCTGCCTGTTTTGAAGCTACTGTGATATTATGCGCGCCCCTAAACCCACAACAAGTAGGAGGTAAGGCGGATGCGAAAGCTAGGAAAGCTTATTGCTGTGATCGCAATAGTGTCAGTTTCAACGATTGCTCTTGCACAGGGCTTCAAAAAAATTAGTGAGTTCCTGAACGGGTATGAAGAAACTCCATCGGCAGTTTCGACGACCGGTAACGGAACCTTTAACGCGCGCATCAGTAATGATGGATCGCAAATTGAGTGGGAGCTTAGCTACGCAGATCTCGAAGGCGCTGTCCAACAGTCTCATATTCACTTTGGACGGCCAGCTACGACAGGTCCGATTAGCGTGTTCCTTTGCACCAACCTCGGTAATGGTCCCGCGGGAACGCAGCCGTGTCCCGCACCACCGGCCACGATCTCAGGGACAATTACAGCGACTGACGTCACCAATCTGGCGAATGAGCGTGGCATTTCCGCCGGAGAACTGGACGAGCTAATCCAGGCCATTCGTAGCGGTTCTACGTATGTAAATGTTCATAGTACCCGTTGGCCTGGCGGCGAAATTCGCAGCCAAATCGACGGCAACAGCTCACACAACCACTAACCGCAACCTCCCGATTTTTGCGTGCTCCTAGTGCAAGAGGTTTGCTGCACCTATCGCAAACCTCTTGCTCTTGCCTGAACCCTGCCCGGTCCTTTCAAGCCTTTCAAAATTGCCAGCGTTACCAAAAATTCTCATTTTTATCGCATACTGACCCTGTTCTTTCCGAATACTTCGAGAAGTTGAGGACAGACGGCTGATGAATGTCACCCATCTTGAATGTGCCCTTTGTGGACTACGCCACGAGGCACAGCGGTTGCACAACCTTTGCCGCGAGTGCGGTAAACCCCTGCTCGTTCGTTACGATCTGGATCGAGCCAAAGAATCTTTGACAAAGGAATCTCTTCCCAGCAGACGTTCCGACATGTGGCGCTACCGTGAAGTCATGCCCGTCGAAAGAGACGACAACATCGTTTCGCTTGGCGAAGGATGGACTCCGCTATTGGCTGCGCGAAGACTAGCGGAAAAAACTGGCATCCGCGAAGTCTACATAAAAGACGAGTCGCTAAACCCCACGCAGAGTTTCAAGGCTCGCGGTATGTCAGCGGCGGTCTCGATGGCCAAAGAACTCGGTGCGAAGAAACTTGCCGTCCCATCAGCCGGCAACGCAGCGGGCGCCTTATCGGCTTATGCCGCGCGCGCCGGACTTGAGTGCTTCATCTTCATGCCACGTGATACGCCGCGCGCCAATGTTGTCGAATGTGAACAAACCGGCGCGAGCGTCACGCTTATGGATGGTTTGATTACTGATTGCGGGGCGGAAGTCGGTCGACGGAAAGAAGCAGAAGGATGGTTTGATGTTTCTACTCTGAAGGAGCCGTATCGAGTCGAGGGCAAGAAGACACTCGGATACGAACTAGCGGAGCAACTGAATTGGGAACTACCTAATGTCATCATTTACCCAACCGGTGGCGGAACCGGACTGATCGGGATGTGGAAAGCGTTCGATGAAATGCAGGCCATGGGTTGGATTGATTCTAATCGTCCGCGAATGGTGACTGTTCAGGCGGCTGGATGCGCTCCAATCGTTCGAGCCTTTGAGGAAGGGAAGAGGTTCGCTGACGAGTTTCCGAACGCGGCGACAACGGCCTCGGGATTGCGCGTGCCAAAAGCGATTGGCGACTTTTTGATTCTTGATGCGATACGTCAATCCGGCGGAACCGCGATCGCCGTAACTGATGAAGAGTTGATTGCAGCGACGCGCGAGATTGGTGCAGCGGAAGGCGTCTTTTGTGCGCCCGAAGGTGCAGCATGTTTACCGGCGCTACGCAAACTGGTCCAAGCTGGAATGGTAGACAAGAACGATCGCGTTGTTTTGTTCAATACCGGCTCAGGTGTGAAGTACATGGAGTCGTTCGAAAACACATAGTTGAGGAGTGTTTACGTGAGATTTTCCTTTCTAGTCCTTTTTCTATTGTTTGTGGTCCTCCCCGTCGGTGGTCAAACTACTTCCGCCTGGCTGAAAGCGGAAGATCAAGATCAACTCGAAGCCTTGCGTCGCAGTGGTCTCGAAGCGCTTTACAATCTCGATTACGACAAGGCGCAAAAAGACTTCAAAGAAATCGCCCAGCGTTTTCCAAACCATCCTGCCGGCTATCAACTACAGGCAGCAGGTGTGTGGGCCAAAACTCTATACGAGTCTCGGCGTCTGCAGGGTTCTCTCTACAGTTCGGAGTCGTTCTATTCAACCGGCGACGACAAAGTGGATCCAAAGATCGTCAATGAGTTTCGCAGTCTTACACGCGAGGCTAAGCGACTTTCAGAAGCCAAGTTGAAACAGGATCCGAAAAGCATAGACGCGCTCAATTTTCTTGCTGCCACAGAAGGTTTGAAGGCCTCCTTCGAAGAGGCGGTCGAACGAAGGCATTACGCGGCGTTGAAGGACGGAAACGACGCCGTCAATATTCATCGTGAGGTGCTCAAACTCGATCCCACGTATGTTGATGCACAGCTCACGATTGGGCTCTATGAATATGTCGTAGGCTCGCTGCCGTTGCCGATTAAGCTCCTTGCTGGAATTAGCGGCTTCCGCGGTTCGAAAAAGCGTGGGCTGACTTTGCTTGAACAGGTTGCCAGGGAAGGCCACTGGTCGAAGGATGATGCCAAAACGCTACTCATGTTGCTCTACACACGCGAGAAGCGTTATGCGGACGTAATCCCAATCACACGCGAGCTGAGCCAGAAGTATCCGCGCAACTATCTCTACCGGTTGGAAACGGCAGATGCATTGGTGGCACTCGCAGCACAAAAGCGTAAAGCAAATGATCCGAACGGGGCTGCGCTGGCTGAGAAAGAGGCATTTGCGACGTTTGATGAACTCCTTCGCGACCGCACAGTGCGTGATGCAAGCGCGCGCGCATTAGACTTGATTCACTTCAAATATGGCGAGGCACTGTCCGTTGCGGGGTTGCCGGAGCGTGCTGCCAGGGAGTTCCTGGCCACGACGAAGGTAGACCGTGCGGAACCCGGGCTCGTGACGATGGCCCATCTTTACGCCGGTCGTTCATACGACACTGCAGGTAAACGTGATGAGGCGCTAACCCAGTACAAGCAAGTGCTCACGCGGCCGAATGTTTACGACGCGCACGAGGAGGCGAAGAGAGGTTTGCAGAAGGCCTACAAAGCCGAGCAAGTAGTGAGGCCGGAGGCAGCAAAGAATCTTCAACCCTCGGGTCAGTGAACAAAGATGAAGCCGCGATTCGCCTCGTTCTCTCATTCACCCCAGGCTTTAGCCTGGGGATCATGGCGGCGACGCAGCAATACGAAACCGTTTAACGGTTTCTCCTTAATGATGCAAATTAAACCTGAAGAAACCGATCTCATATGTGAGGGGGGCTTCCTTTGAAGTTTCCTGGAAACCGTTAAAACGGTTAACGGTGACTAGTCACCTCGTGACCCCAGACTGAAGTCTGGGGTGAATGAGAGGTTGGTTTATATAGTTGTAGGTCAAGGATAGGCTACTGTGAAAAGTGAGATACAAAATCGTCCGCGCCGCCTATTGCTTTGTCTTGATGGCGTACCGCACGAATTAATTCGCAAAGCACAGGAACGTGGTCTGTTTGATTTTTTCAACGCGCCGACCAAACTCCTCTCACCGTTCCCGACAATGACAAATGTCGCTTTGTCGGCGATGCTTTCGGCGTCACCACCTGCCGGGTATGAGAGTTTGTACTTCAATCGCAAAACCCGACAGCTACAGGGAGGTATTCGGAAATACCTCGGTTGGCGCACGCCGGATAAAATCCCTTCTTCCTACATGGACGAGCTGGATTATCAGGAACCGCTGATGTTTGAGTTTCTGATTTATGTTGCCGGTGAAACGGTTTGGCGTTCAGACATGCGCCGCTTTCGCGAAGGCTTCCTCGCCACGCCTAACAACCGCGACTACTTCGCTTTTCTAAAGGCAACAGACGGATTGCTTCACAGTCAGGGACCAGAACGCCTGGCGATAGCACTTGAGAGTTTGGATAGAATTCTCAAAGAGATACGCAACGTGTGCGGCAACGAGACTGAAATCGTTCTCTTCTCGGATCATGGAATGAATCTCGAGGAGAACAAGCGCGCAAACCTCGTCACAAACATACGGCGCCACGGTTTTCAAGTGCAGGGGGATTTGGGCGATCGACGAGAACGATCTGTTTGCGTGCCTGCTTTCGGGTTGTGCAGTTACGCTGCCGCTTACTGCTCGACCGATGACATCGTTCCTGAGGTCGCGCATTCCTTGGTCGATGAACCCGGCGTTGATTTTGTCGTGTACCGCGACGGCGATGGAGTTGTCGTAGCTGGTGAAGACGGAAGTGCACGGATCGAAAAGCGTGGGGCGAATGGCGGGTCGAGTTATCGGTACGCGTCCATCAATGGCGATCCCTTAAAGTTGAATTCAGTCGTCGCGGCGTTGAAGAACGCTGGGGGAATCGATGCTGAGGGTTTTGGTAAGGACGGACTGTGGTTTGAGAAGACCAAAGCTCACGAATATCCGGATCCACTGCGAAATATTTATTTATCGCTTCAGTCGCCGCGAGTTAAGCACACCGCTGATGTGCTGATCAGTTTGCGAGACGGGTACTACTATGGTTGGTCGCCATTTGGCCGTTTTATTCGTTTGGCTGCGACCCACGGAAATGCGCTTCGCTCAAGTTCCAACGCTTTCCTAATGAGCACTCACCGACACTTGCCAGAGTTTGTGCGTGCCGACGACGCGCGCGTGCTGCTGAGGGGTTAGTGCGAACATCTGCGTTTAAGGTGCCGAACAGCAACACTCAAGCTTCCCGGGTATAACTCAAGCTGAAACAATTGCAGGTCGGGAAGGGTGGCTTGCCCCCGCTCAAGATACATTTCCAGTCAACATTGAGCTGATTTGTTGCTTGAGCGGGGGCAAGCCACCCT
>DATJKB010000482.1:0-7699 GCA_035491875.1 Pyrinomonadaceae bacterium
GCGCCTTTGCCTCCGAGGTGTTCATATGTTCCGGATGCCTTCCGATTCCAGCCTCAAGCGAGTCCGCATCATTGGCTTCAGCCTGCTCCTGGTACTCGTGCCTTTCGTTGTCTACTACTACTTCTGGGTTTCGAATCAAACGAAATACTTCACCGGGCGCGACCTTCGCGTTTTGGCCGCGCTGACCAGGCACGTCGAAGAGAGCGTGAAAAGTCAGGGAGACGTCTTTACTAATGCCGTAAAGAAATACCTGGCGAACCTCGATCTCAACCCAACGGAAGAAGACACCGAAGAGAATGGTGTGGATAAACCCACCACTGCTTACAAACGACTCCAAACCGACCGTGAAAGTGTGAAGCAAGACTTTCAACGGCAGTCACTGAATTTAGTAAGAGGGGATGGCACTAATCTCACCGTTACTAACTTGGATCTGGTTTCTAAACCCGTGGACGAATCGTCGCTGGCAAGTCCGAAGATCGAGGTTAAGCAAGAAGATAATCAGCGATTCCTATATTTCAGTTACACGACGGTGTATCCGGCTCTCGATCCAAACTCTGGTAAGGCAGCCATCGAAGGAAAGGGTCAAGAACCGCTCTATCTCAACTTCAAAGTCAAAACAAACCTGGCGGATCTGATCGGACAGTTCGTTGACAAACGTCAAATCGAAGACAACCAGGATTCGTATGACGGCGACGGGTTTGATGCAATCGTTCTCGCAGAGGTCGATGATGCTGTTAACGTCATCTTTCAGGAAAGTTCGGCAAAGCTGCGTCTCGCCTCACTCAATAATCTTACAGGCGCCTCTGATGGCTCGAAGATCGACTTAAAGCTTTTGGGCCAATCGACGAATATGGCCGACGTAAAGGTTGGGGCCGGAGACTATAAGCTCTTCTTCCAACCGGTGCAGTTGCCGTTAGAGAGGCTCGGTAGTAACGACAAGAAGCAAATCAGTTGGATGGTGTGTGGCTTCGTGGAAAGCGGTCGCTTTCGTCGAGAGAGTTGGGCAGTGTCGTATACCGTCCTGATCATCTTTTTCTTTCTCGCTGCGTTGGTAGCACTGAGTTGGCCTTTCCTGAAGCTGTTGCTGATTGGTCCAAAGGATCGTCTGCGACCAATCGACACGTACCTGCTGGTTGTGTCTGCTGTAATGATCACGGCGCTGCTAACTCTCTTTGGAATTTTCAGCGCCAGTTATACAAGAGCCGAGAAGTTGCTGGATACCGCGCTCGAATCTTTCGCAGGTAACCTTCAGAAGAACTTCGAGAAAGAGCTCGGTAATGCGCTTACAGAAATTGACGAACTGAACTGTTCTGAGAAACTAATTGATTCGACGAAATACTTGTTTGTAACCAAAAGGTTTGGAGGCTTTCAAGCGCCAAAAAATTGCCCTAAAACACAGGCCGCTCCGACAGTGCCTTCGCGAGAAACGCAGGCGCTGTTAGCTCAGCAGCAAGCGCCACCAGCTCAGCAGTTGCTAGAGCGGCACAGTGCATTTGAGACCCTTGCGTCGATAGACCGTCGGCTAATCCTTACGGACGAACAACTCAACTACTACCCTTACTTCATCTCCGCATTTTGGGTGAACACGTCCGGCAAACAACAGATCAAGTGGACCACCCGGCAAAACCTAACCAATAACGTATCAGTAGTTGACCGCGAATACTTCTTCAAGCCGCGCATGGAACAGCACTACACCTATGGCGAACACAAGTTTTATTTGCAGCCCATAGTCTCAAAAACGACGGGCCAAAATGAGGTAACAATCTCAAAGGCCATTACGCCATTCAACAATGCACAGGTTTGGATCTCGGCTATCAACACGAGAATGCTTTCGTTGGCGCAGCCGGTCATCCCATCCGGATTCGGATTTGCAGTGATCGACGGGTCAGGGAAGGTGCTTTTTCACTCAGATGAAAAGCGTCACCTCGGCGAGAACTTCTTTGAAGAATCAGATAACAACCAGGAGTTGCGCGCTGCCGTTCTCGGACGCTCAAACCAATTACTAAGTGTCTCGTATCTCGGCAAAGGCCACAGTATGTACGTGCGGCCGATGGGTGTGAGCCAATTTGGCTGGACCGTAATCGCGTTCCGCAACAAAGACTTTCTGCGCACAACCTTCAGCGAGATCATGACGCTGTGCCTGGCTTTATTTTTTGCCCATTTGATTTTCACGCTGCTTGTGTTGCTGGTGGTCTATCTGATCAATCGGACGAGTCGTGATCCAGTGGCATGGTTATGGCCAGCGCCGGATAAGACGCGAATCTATACTTCGCTGACGCTACTGAACGTTTTTCTGATCTTTCTATCTTTAGCTGCCGTGCGTTGGCTACCTGGTTTGTGGAAGATTGGCGTTCCCGTAGCGACTTCTCTGTCCGCGATTCTCCTGTTTGTTTGGGCGCTCAAGCGCGAGAATGAATCGCACCTTTCGACGAAGCTTATCGAGCGGTTAACGAAACGAAATTTTCTTAATCATCGGGCGGTCTACACGCTTAACGCAACGTTGCTCTTCGCTCTTATCAGCATCATTCCAGCTTACGCGTGTTTTAAGCTGGCGTACGTTGAGGAGATGAAACTATTCATCAAGGAGGGGCAACTTGATCTGGCGCGCGACTTGGCCCAACGCGAAGAGCGACTACGCAGTCAGTATTCGATAACAACTAATGTCGCCGCTAGGCAGGATGCGATGAAAAAATTCCTCACCAACCGGTTGGACGACACTGGCTATGATGTTTACAACAGTTTCTTTTTTCAGACGAAACTTGAGGACGCTGCTGCCAATCATAGCGAAGAGCGCGACAATAAATTAATCAGGTTCTTCAAGAACTTCGTTCCGCTATTCAATCAAAGCAGCATTCAGCGGCATGCTCTGCTGTGGCCGGCCGCCGACCAATCGTGGAAATGGGAGGAGCGCTCATCAGGCGAGCTGATCTTGCATGTGAACCAATCACTTACTTCCTCCCAGGCCACACCTTCACTCCACATCGTTTCAACACTTCCACGCATGAATGGTTCAGTGTGGTGGTTTATCTGGCCGATTCTGCTGACAATCGTGGCGCTTCTGGTTACGTACATGTGCCGGCAGATATTTCTGTTTAAACGAAATGAGAGAGCCTCTGACGAATTGAATGGGTTTACTGCCGACTCAGTCTCGCAAAATCTTTTTCTTGTACTGAACCCTCCATTTGTCGGCCGTCGGGAACTTCTAAGGCGACTGGGTTTAGATAAAGGGACTTTTGAAAGAATTGATGTGCAGCAAAGCGCCGAAGTTGAAAAGTGGTTCAAGCATCGGAATCCACCGGCGTTGCCGGGGACCACCCAACCTCCTACTGCGGCTCTGCCGATAATCCTGGATAACTTCGATTATGGGTGTGAGAACGCCACCTACAATCAGCAGAGACTGAAGCTTCTTGAGAAGTTGTTCGAGCTCAAGCGCGTGGCTATTGCGGTGTCGAATCTTGAGCCCGATAGATTCATTAATGGGAAGAGCGACGGTAACACTGAAAACGGAACTTCTCCGGTCATGACTGAACGATGGACCGGCGCGGTAAGTCGGTTTCTGAGAGTTTCGCTCGAGGACTTTGGCGAGCCTGGAGCTTTTAAGGCGACGATAACAAATCGGAAGAAGCAAGTATTATCAGACGACAAACTCACGCCTGAAGCAAAACAGCAAATCGAGGCTGTGTTTGAGCGGATAGAACGAGAGTGTTCACACAGGGCGTGTTTGCAGAGCATTGGCGAAGGCATTGCGAATCAGCGCAACATCGCCACGCAAACGCCGGAAGGGATTACCAGGCAAGTGTTCGTGCAGGCGATGCCTTACTATAAATCTATCTGGCGTGTCTGTTCCGACGATGAAAAACTGACGTTGTCACATTTGGCCCACGATGGTCTGCTCAGCTCAAACGATCCTGATCTCGAGCGGCTCATGAAGAAAGGTCTGATAGTTCGTGAGCCGGCGGTTCGATTGATGAATGAAAGTTTCAAGTGCTTCGTGCTGGGCGTTGAGGATGGTGAGGCACTGGCCTATTGCGAAGCGAAGGCGAAAAAGAGCAGTAATTGGGAGGCGTTGAAGGTGCCGCTGTCGATTGGTGTCGCCAGCGTGATTGTCTTTCTACTGCTGACCCAACGCGAGATCTACAATTCGACATTGCCGATCATCACAGCTATAACCGCTGGAGTGCCCACATTTTTCAAGCTTATCAGCGTCTTCCACGGCGATTCAGCCGGGAAATCGGGGGGCTGACCCGAACAATCCCTGGGCAGACGGCAACGCTATCAGGCATCATTAGCATCCGAAAGGGTGTTTTCGAGGAGTTTGTCCGGACTTTCAAACCTAACCTTCTCCCGCATACAATCGCTAGCCATGACTGGATCTGTTTTTACGCGACTTATTAGCCTGACAGGCGTTGTCCTGTTGATGTTTGTGACCGTGACTGCTCAATCTACGCGACCGCGTCGTGCTTCACGGCAAACGACAAAAACCACTACTTCTACGTCTGAACGACCGGGAGCTGATCCGTTACTTAAGCCAGAACCGACGTCATCGCCAAGTGCGCGCCGCAGCGATCCGAATAGCCCGTTGCTGGACGTCCAACCGGTTAAGCCAGTCGTGAACACAGTCGCACCGGCCGATACAACACATGCCTATGCGTTGCTCGAGTCGAAGCAATTTGCAGCGGCTGCAAAGGAAGCAAAGGAATTGACGGCGCGGTATCCCAACGACTCCGAAGCGTGGAAGATCGCAGGCTTTGCTGAATTGAACCTGAAGCAGTATGCCGAGGCGGCGACCGATCTGGAAAAGGCGCTAACGTTGCAGCGGCAAAACAAACAAGAGGATGTGAACACGCGCACTGCTTTGGCCCAGGCTTACGTGCTGGCTGAAAGGTATGAGCAGGCATTGCCTCTTCTTACGGCTGCAACTTCGAACACCGGCGGCGCTCCAGATCCATTAATGCTCTACTACCGTGGCGTCGCGGAATACAAAACAGGTAAGACTGCAGACGCGGAACATAGTTTCAACGCAGCGATTAAAGCAAACGCGAAAGATTCATTGTCGCTCTTCTACCTGGCCCAGATAGCGCTCGCCAAAAACGATCTCGATGGGGCAATCGCTTCGTTAAATCGGGCGACTGTAGTTGACGCTCGAATGACGAACGCTTGGACCTTACTCGTCACCGCGTATCTTCGACGCGCGGCGACCAGCAGCGATCAAGCGAAAGCTGACGCCGATTACGTTAGCGCGGTACGAGCTGGTGAGGGACTAATTCGTTTGCGGACAGACGCCGAAGCGGTGACGCTGTTTGGTCAGGCGCTGATTGGATCGAAGCAGTATGTTCGCGCAGCGTCAGTTCTGGAGAAGGCGAGTACTGGTGCAGATGCCACCGGCGTGACATTCTATCTGCTCGGTGTGGCGCATTCGCGATCCAACAATTTCCCGAAAGCGATTGCTGCGCTGGAAGCAGGAGCAAAGAAGTCGCCCGAAGACGTGAACGTGTATCGAGAACTCGGATACGCTTACGAAGTGACAAAGCAGTACCCGAAGGCGCTCGCTGCCTATCAACGCGGCTTGACGTTAGCGCCGGGTGATGCTGACTTTAAAGAATCAGTTGAGCGCGTAAAGCCTTTCGCGAAGTAAAGACCGAAGAAACCGGTATCGACCGTTATGGAAGATGACCGCGGCGGCCTCGCTGCAACAGCGAAAGCGTTCGCAACCTATTCCCTCGTGCCCTATCTAGGAATTCTGTTTTGTCCGGGCGCCGTTCTGTTCGGAAGCTTGGGTGTGGCGCGCTCGTATCGACGGCGAAACCAGGCGGGCGATCGAAAAAGTTGTTACTTCAGCGTCATAGCGGGTGTCGTTGTGCTGCTTTTGCAAACGCTACTCTGGTGGATTCTTTACAAGGCACCCGAGTGGGCAAGGGAGTTTTGATGTTCGAAAAGCAGATCCACGGGTTGCCACCGATTGTCGGTGGATCTGCTTGGACCATAAGGAGACTGGAAATGAAGTTGCTTCTGTTGATGTTGTTGATTTTGATTGCCCCAGGCGCAATCGTGGCGCAGCGGCCACGTGAAACAGCGGAGAACAAAACGAAACCGGCACCAGCGCCAAGCTGGGTCAAAGCGAAGTATGAAGGCGGCATTTTTGGTTATACAAAGACTATGGAAGGCATCCTGACGCTCGACGATACGAATCGCAGGCTGTACTTCAAACACAAGGGATCGGAAAAGGAGTTGCATATCCCTTACGACGCGATAGTGTCAGCGTTTGCCGATACGAAAAAAGTTCAACCAGCGGCTGCCACGGTCGCCAGCAAGATTCCTACTATCTTCACGCTTCCAGCGCACTTTATTAAGACGAAGGTGCGTTATCTGACTTTGCAATTTAGCGATCCGGACACAAAGATGAATGGCACTACGAGTTTCAAGTTAGAGAATCAAGCGATCTTAAATTCGGTGCTGGCTGCGCTTGCAGAAAAAGCTGGAATGATCCAGCGGGGCGACATCTACGTGAAGAAGAAGGACACCGATCAGACGAAGTAGATAAAGCTCAAGATTGAGTGGTGCAGTTAGGAAGGGGCAAGCGGTACGCCCCTAGTTGCAGTCAGGAAGGGGGCAAGCGGTCATTACTCTCAAGCAGCCCAACACTCAACTAGCGCGCCCCCGCTAATCCTTTCTTAAACATCAACACTCACATGTCTTCATCTCTTTTCCAATAAGAGTGCCAGCCCATCTTCTGCATTCCTAACTGCATCACCGACCCGGGCGCAAGAAACTCCAGTCCCATTCGTTCAAACATCAACACGGCGCCATACCGAAGGTGCCGCGACTAACCTCAAAGTGGGTGATGCCCGGGTTTTGTGAGGGCCATCCTTACGAATCGTGGGCACCACTCCACTTTGTCATTCGCTCTTCACGGAGGTTCTGTATGAATTCGCTTGCATTCCGTACGACCACAGCTGTCCTAACGTTTGTCATCGGTATCTCCATCGCCAGCGCCTGGGTCTTCAATGATCGTGGTCCCACGATCGACCCGGTAAATATCGGCGATGCTGGAAAGCCCCGCTCGTCAACAGCACTTGAAATGGTCTTTGTTCTTGATACGACGGGTTCCATGGGCGGTTTGATCGACGGCGCGAAGCAAAGAATCTGGGGCATCGTCAACGAAGTGATGCAAACGGAGTCGCATCCCGCCGTACGTATCGGGCTTGTTGCCTACCGCGACCGCGGAGACTCTTACGTAACGCAGGTGTTGCCACTTACCAACGATCTCGATCGGGTCTACACCGTTTTGATGGCATACGAGGCGGGTGGCGGCGGGGATACTCCTGAAGACGTCAGGCGCGCATTACTCGAAGGTGTGAATCAAGCGGGTTGGTCCACGCAGGCGAATGGGGTCGCTCAAATACTCTTCCTGGTCGGCGATGCACCGCCACACGATGATTATGCCGACGCGCCTGACGCACGCACTACTGCAGCGAATGCCGCAAGAAACGGAATAGTCGTTAACACCATTCAATGCGGAACCATTCCGGGCACGCGCACGGTGTGGGAGGCAATCGCGCAGAAAGGTAATGGACAGTATTTTGCGATCCAGCAGAACGGCGGCGTGAGCACTATATCGACCCCTTACGACGAACAGCTCGGTAAGCTGGCGAATCAACTCGGCGGAACTTTTGTGGCGTACGGCGGTGGCGCTGGTGAG
>DATJKB010000483.1:0-5261 GCA_035491875.1 Pyrinomonadaceae bacterium
CAGAGTTATCTCTTTTTTGAAGGCGATAGGATTCGCGCACTCGAAGAAGCAAAAAAAGTCTTGGATCTGGATCCAAATTATCCAAGAGGTCTCGAGGCATTGGGTTGGATCTATGTAAAGGAAGGGCGCAACTCTGAAGCAATCGACACGCTACAGAAAGCTATCGCTGCTGGGGGTGACCGTAGGATTCTAGGTACCCTCGGATACGTGTTGGCACTCTCTGGAAGGAGGGCGGAAGCCTTGAGTGTCCTGAAACAGGTTCAGGCGAAATACGAAAGGCAGGAAGCGCTTGGAAAAGATGTCGCTGGTATTTACGCGGGACTAGCAGACACGGACCAAGTTTTTGTTTGGCTTGAAAAGGACTTTCAAGCCCGCGCCGGCCCATTGTCGAGAATCAAGTGGGAGTTACCTTTCGAATCCGTGCGCAGCGACCCACGTTACGCCGACCTGCTCCGTCGCATGGGCCTACAACCGTGAAGTTTGACAAATGCTCTAAATGTCGACTTCCTCGCAATTTGCAGTGATTGATGGCGATTGAGACAGGTACAAAACTGGGCCGTTACGAAATCCGGTCGCAGCTTGGTGCAGGCGGGATGGGTGAGGTCTATCAGGCTCGCGATCCCAAGATCAATCGTGATGTTGCGATCAAAGTTTTGCCGACTGCGGTTTCATCTGATGGTGAACGGCTGCGTCGCTTCGAGCAGGAAGTACAAGCGACCGGGAAACTTAATCATCCGAACATCCTTGCGGTTTACGACGTCGAGACATACGACGGTGCACCCTGCGTGGTTTACGAACTGCTGGAAGGTGAGACGTTAAGAGAGCGATTGCGAGCCGGCGCCTTATCTTCGCGTAAGGCGGTAGATTTCGCTTTGCAGATTGCAAACGGACTCGCTGCTGCACACGCCAAAGGAATAGTTCATCGCGATCTGAAGCCTGACAACATATTCATCACCAACGACGGACACCTCAAGATCCTCGACTTCGGCCTTGCGAAACTCATTGAGCCGATTTCGAACGTAAATGATCAGACTGATGTTTTGACCCGCAAGGTCAACACCGATCCAGGGGCGGTGATGGGGACGGCTGGTTACATGTCGCCGGAACAGGTTCGCGGCCGCGCCGTCGATCATCGCACGGATGTCTTCTCGTTTGGTGCTGTGTTCTATGAAATGCTTTCCGGACGGCGAGCTTTTCACGGAGAGTCGGCAGTTGAAACTCTAAACGCAATTCTGAAAGAAGATCCAGCTGATCTAACTACGACCAATCCGAACATCGCACCCGCGCTCGAACGCGTCGTCTCTCACTGTTTAGAAAAAAATGCCGACCGCCGGTTTCAGTCCGCAACTGATATTGCGTTTGCGCTTGAGTCGTTGAGCAATGCGACGAGTCATTCTTCGCTGCGGACCGTCACCGAAATGTCGGCGGGCACAAAGTGGGGCCGCGAGCGAATGATCTGGATTGCAGTTTGTGCGCTGCTTCTCCTTACAGCCGCAGCTTTCGTGTTCGCTCGCTTCGCTCGATCCACTCCGCCGATTGCCACCGTCCGGCTGGCGCTTGCAACACCGGACAATGCAACGTTTCCAGCACGCGTCACAATTTCACCTGACGGTTCGCTCGTAGTATTCATCGCAACCAACGCTAGCGGAAAGAGGGTTCTATGGTTGCGGCCTCTAAATTCGACAGTGCCAAAGCAATTGGAGGGAACAGAAGGAGCAAGCTCACCTTTTTGGTCGCCTGACAGTCGATATATCGGCTACTTCGCAAATAAGAAGCTGCTCAAGATTGATGCCTCAGGTGGACAACCACAGACACTCTGCGACTCGAGTGAATTCGCAGGTGGCGCCTGGAACGCTGACGGTACGATCCTTCTCCCGGGGCTTGAAGGGCTTTATCGCGTATCAGCTCAAGGCGGCACACCCAAACTAACGACAAAGTTGGAACAAAGAGAAGAAGGCCATCGATGGCCCTATTTCTTGCCGGATGGTCGTCACTTTCTTTTCCTGGCTGATGCTGAAAGGAAAGAGGATCACAGCATCCGCATTGGCTCACTCGACTCCCAGGAGACAAAGGTCCTCTTCAGCGGTATTTCCCGCGTGGCATACGCAGCACCTGGCTATCTGCTTTACGTGAATCAAGGAGCACTTGTTGTTCAGCCTTTCGATGCATCAGCAGAGAAGATAACGGGAGAGCCGAAGACACTTGTTGAGCACATCGCTGAGGTCGGGATGAACCATGAATTCGATTTCTCGGTTTCAGAAACTGGAGTCCTGGCTTATCAAACCGGCGATCCAAATTCAGAACTGACCTGGTTCGATCGTAGCGGAAAAAAACTGGGGACAATCGGTGAGCCTCGGAACTACGCGATGGTCTCTCTTTCTCCGGATGGTCAAAGTGTTGCTGCTAGTCTAATGGATTCAGACGGACGTGTTGCAGACATCTGGCTCGTCGATCTCAAGCGTGACAATATAGCGACGAGACTAACGTTTGAGCCCTCGATGGAAGGCGATCCCGTTTGGTCGCCGGACGGTCGCAAGATTTTATTTAGCTCAAATCGATCTGGCAGCGGTAGCGTGGATCTCTATCAGAAGCCTGCCGGCGGCACTGGCGATGATCAGTTGTTGTTGGGGTCGAACGCTGCCAAGTTTCCAACAGCCTGGTCGCGCGATGGAAAATTCATCATCTTCGACAACTGGGCGTTGAAATCACAGGCGGGCCTCTGGGTCTTATCTTTAAGTGACAATCAAGCAAAACCTCTATTGCAATCGACTGCGTACGACCAGTTTCAAGGTCAGATTTCGCCCGATGGTCATTATCTTGCGTACATCTCAAACGAATTGGGTAAATGGGACGTTTATGTTCAGCCATTCGCACTGACCGGTGAGAAGTGGCGCATCTCGTCAAACGGTGGCCTTATGCCGCTATGGCGAAACGATGGGAAAGAATTGTTTTATATCACTAACGAAGGCGGCTTGATGTCAGTTGAAATCACGACCTCCTCCAAGTTTGAAGGTGGCGTTCCACGACAATTATTTCAAGCTAACATGAAAAGTATCAACCAAGGTTGGTGCTATGCAGTCACAGCCGATGGTCAACGATTTCTCGTTAACACCTTCGTTCAAAATCCTAATGCTGCAGCGATGACGATCGTTCTCAATTGGACCGCCGACCTGAAGCAATGACTCTTAGAAATTTAAGCAACGAGCCCGAGAAAGACCAAGTCTCTGCGTAACCTTAGCGTTCTCCGCGCCTCTGCGGTTTTCGTTGGTCTTTCCCAGTATTCAACAAGCCAGTGAAGTTAGTTCTCCAATCTCGGTTTTGTTGATCGCCAGGAACGCAAATGAAAACCGCAGAGGCGCGGAGAACGCAGAGGCTACGTAGAGAATCACCGTAATACCGCAAGTTTCATTTCGTTATCTGCTTGCCGCCAGACAAGCAGGGCTGCTCGGTGGTGTTGATTGAGCAGGAAACTCAACCACAAAGGCACAGAGACCACGGAGGTCGCACAGAGAGAACTTCAGATTTAGGAGGAGTAAGCTTCGCAATGACGCGTAACCTAAAGTCGATCGCTGTCGCAATAGTTGGATTGGTGTGCGTCGTAAGCGCTCAAGCAACCAGCTATGAACTTGCTTCACCGGATAAGAAGATTACCGTTTATATCAGGGTCGACCAACGAATCGAATATGATCTGACGGTAAACGGAAGAGTTCTTCTCAAGCAGTCGACGTTGGCGCTCGATGTAGACCATCGCAAGCTCGGACTTAACCCGCAGGTACTTTCAGCCTCTCCGACAACCGTTTATCGTCAGCTTTCGGTGCCGGTGCCACAAAAATTCGCGGTCCTATACGAAAACTACAATCAACTCCGACTTGAATTGAAAGATGGATACGCGGTTGTGTTTCGCGCTTACAACAATGGAGTAGCCTACCGCTTTGAAACATCACTCCCTCAGGGCGAAGTGAAGGTCTACGACGAAGAGGCCACCCTGAACTTTGCTGACAACTTTCACGTCTACTACCCGAAGGAAGACAGCTTCTTTTCTCACAACGAGAGGGAGTTTGCTTATCTTGCGGTGAAGGATATTCCTGACAGTAGTCTTGCCAGTGTCCCTGCGGTTGTAGATACGAACAGTGCGAAACTCATAATCGCTGATTCAGACGTCGACGACTATCCCGGGTTATGGTTGCGCGGCAGCCGCGACAATCGTCTCTCTGCGACATTTCCACGATACCCAGTCACAGAAGAATTAAAGGGCGATCGCAATCTGAGAGTCACGAAGACCGCCGATTACATTGCATTAACAAAAGGCACACGCACATTTCCGTGGCGAATCATTGGCGTGGCGGAAAACGATGCCGAGCTGATTACGAATCAGCTGGTCTACTTGTTAGCACGACCATCTGAAGTTAAGGACACCAGCTGGATCAAACCAGGCAAAGTTGCGTGGGATTGGTACAACGCGAATAACATCTATGGTGTCAATTTCAAGTCGGGCATCAATACTGCGACTTATAAGTACTACATCGATTTCGCGTCAAAGCACGGAATCGAATACATCATTCTCGATGAAGGATGGTACAAACTCGGCAACTTACTCCAGGTCGTACCGGAGATGAATATCGAAGAGTTAGTTAGGTACGGCAAACAGAGGAACGTAGGAATTATCCTATGGGTCGTTTGGAAGACTCTGGATGATCAGTTTGCGCCGGCATTCGAGCAGTTCAGTAAATGGGGCGTGAAAGGACTGAAAGTAGACTTCATGCAGCGCGACGACCAGAAGGTGATGAACTTCTACGAAAGAGTTTGTCGTGAAGCTGCCAAGCGGAAGCTGCTTCTGGATTTTCATGGAGGCATCAGGCCGGCCACTATGACCCGCACCTGGCCCAACATTCTTACAACCGAAGGGGTTCGAGGGTTGGAACAAACGAAGTGGAGCAAGTTAGCGAATCCGGAGCATAACGTTACCTTGCCGTTTACGCGCATGTTTGTTGGCCCAATGGATTACACGCCCGGTGGAATGGTAAACAGCGGCGCCGAGAAATACTTCACCGCCGTGTTTGAGCGGCCGATGACACTGGGTACTCGTTGTCATCAACTGGCGATGTACGTCGTCTATGAAAGTCCCTTGCAGATGCTGGCGGATAGTCCGTCTCACTATCTGCGCGAGCCGGAGATCATGAACTTCCTTGGACCAGTTCCGACCGTTTGGGACGAGACCAGGGTGCTCGACGCGAAAATGGGCGACTACGTGGTTATCGCAC
>DATJKB010000484.1:0-7792 GCA_035491875.1 Pyrinomonadaceae bacterium
GCGCTGAATGTAATAACGTGGATCTTTTTGGTGGGCACGGTTGTGACGTTGCCGGTCGGTATCTTGACCGCGCGTAATGAGCACCTGGCATCACTGGGCTCCGCGATTTGGGTTTCGATTGTGGTGATTATCTTGTTGCCGACTGTGGGTGCTTACTATTTGAATGCGTGGGCGCTTACAAAGGTGGCACCCAGCATCGTCGCGGTTTACATCTATCTACAACCACTGATCGCTTTTGGTCTTGCGCCGGCGTTACTTGGTGAGACCTGGAATTCGCGAACAGTCGTAAGTTCGCTTTTGATCTTTTTAGGCGTTGCGATTGTGACGAGGCGTAGTCGGAGTCTCGCAGTGCATGAGATCAGCGAGCATCCGGACTTAACTAGATAACGCGTTTGGAGTGCGGCGACCTGTCGCCGCCATTTGTTAAAAGAAAACGCGGCAGCAAGCCGCCGCGTTCCAAAGCGGTGACAAGTCACCGCATTCGAAAGAGATCATTACGCAGCGCGAGCAGTGTCCTCGCGACCGAAGCAGCTGAAAATCTCTGGGGCATCGAGCGTATCGCGTTCCATCAACATTTCAACCAGCCGAGCAATTGATTCGCGTTCACTTTCAACTACCGCGCACGCTCTCTCCAGTTGCGCATTGATTAGCTCGTTGGTCGCTTCCTCGATCTTATCTAGCATCGTTTGGCTGTGCGGCTGATCCGGCTGGCCAAGGTGAATCGGGCCCAACCGGCTCATGCCAAACTCGCTCACCATACGCCTGGCAATTTCCACCGCCCGTTCAATATCGTTCGAAGCGCCGGCTGTCATTGTTTGCAACAACACCTGTTCGGCCGCCCGACCCCCCATCAGCAGCGCAATTTGATCTTCCAGATATTCGCGCTTCTTCATTAATCGATCGCGTTCCGGCAGCTGCTGGGTAACTCCGAGAGCGCGGCCACGCGGCAGGATCGAAACCTTGTGAATCGGGTCGCCGTTCTCAACAGCAAGACCAACTGCGACGTGACCGGCTTCGTGGACCGCAGTTGCGTATCGCTCGTCTTCATCCATCATGAAGCCCTGTCGCTCTGCGCCCATCAATATGCGATCGCGTGCAAACTCAATATGCGCGCGCCCGATAGCCTCTGATCCATCGCGTGTCGCAGCGATAGCAGCTTCGTTCATTAAGTTTGCGAGTTCCGCACCCGAAAACCCTGGCGTTCCACGCGCAATCCACTTCAGATCCAAACCTGGTTCCAGTGTCAGATTGCGAGCGTGTACCTGAAGAATCGCTTCCCTTCCGCGAACATCGGCGAGGTTTACAGCAATCTCACGATCGAACCTACCTGGCCTGGTAAGAGCTTTGTCTAGTATGTCCGGACGGTTTGTCGACGCGATCACGACGACAGCAGTGGATTGATCAAATCCGTCCATCTCAACAAGTAGTTGATTCAGTGTCTGGTCCTGATCAGCCGACGCTGAATCACCGCCTCGCCCACGTTGCCGGCCAAGAGCATCGACTTCGTCGATAAAAATAATGCACGGTGAAAGCTTTCGCCCTTTGGCAAAAAGGTGTCGCACGCGAGCTGCACCGAGGCCCGCAAACTTTTCTTGGAAACTCGAACCTGACGCAGCAAGAAACGGCACGCCCGCTTCCTTAGCCGCAGCACGAGCAAGCAAAGTCTTGCCAGTTCCCGGAGGGCCGTAAAGCAGAATCCCGCGCGGCACTCGCCCACCAAGGCGCCCAAACCGAAGAGGATCCTTTAAGAATTCAATTGTCTCCGCCAGTTCATTGCGCGCCTCGTCAACGCCGGCGACATCATCAAAACCGACATCTTGTTTGCCATTGGAATCGTTCACTTCAAATGATCCACGACCACTCATGCTCGCGTACAGGCGCCAACCGACAACTCCGAGCACGCCAACCATGAGAATAGGCAGGAACCAGTTGACGAGAGTAATCGCAAGGCCAGGCTGCACCGGTCGGAATTCGATCGGCGCATTGTTCTTCCGAAACAGTTCAATCACCTCTTGTTGCGCTGCTTGTCCAGTGACGGTAGCTTCAACCAGAGAGCCATCTAACGTGCGGACCGTTAGCGTTTCGCCTTCGATGACGAGCCCCACTCCTCTGCTCGTTTGAGCAACATTGTAGAGTTGCGAATAATTGATCTTCTGAACGACTGGTAGGGAACGTTGGTAAAGAACAACTGCGACTGCAATCAGGAGAAGGGTGAAAATTGCGGAAGCCGCGACGATCATCGTCCGCCGACGCAGAAAAAGTTTCGGTAGGGGGGTTGGCATAAAAACCTCCGTAAAGCCGGCGCGAGGGGCACCAGCTTGAGCAATCCTTGATAGCAAAGAATCGGGTTGAAAGCGACGGAGCTTCGGAAGGAGCGAACCGCACGCGAAAACCGAGATAGGCAAACCACAACGCGCTCGTCAAAACTCTAAACGCGAGCGCTGCCTCACTTTAACAGTCAACCGCAGCGTAAGTCCAGCATTTGAGATCTTGAATGGCACCGATGCGCTGGATTCAATTAGCCGGAAATGCGACTGGCATGTTTTCGTACGCTCGACAGCCGCACACGCCGTCTTTGATGCAGCCAACACGACAGAATTTGGCTCAAACTCTTCCAAACACCGCAAATTAAAAAGAGTTAGCTCGCAGGGGCAAAATTGGCATGGTCGTTGCTAATTACCAAATCGCTGTGACTTTTGTACCAACTAATCTGTAGGAGTCAGTGGTTAACAAAAGGAGGTTAAGGAAATGCTTTGGACGATTTTTGTAATTCTTCTTGTCTTGTGGCTGCTGGGCGTCGTTAGCAGTTACACGATCGGTGGGTTCATCCATTTATTGTTGGTGCTGGCACTTGTAGTGCTGCTTATCAACATCATTGGCGGCCGTCGTACGGCCATCTAGGCAAACCTACACACTGTTTGCCCTGCCCGACGCCCGAATACTAACGCTGCGTTTTGCGCGAGTGCAGTTCGGGCGTCAACTATTGTAAATGTCAGAGGGCAGGGCAAGCGATTGAGCAACTCGCCCTACTGGGTACAGATTCATTTGCTGATCCCAGTAGGGCGATTTGTTGTAAAAGAACTCTAGACGCGCTGCAGGGCTCGCAGCGAAGCGTTCATCCGCCGCGAGTTTCTCGTGGAAGTTTTTTCGCAACTTCGGATCTGCCTCCAACATTTTTTGCGCAAGCGCTTCGAGAATGTAGGGCTCGGCGTATTCTTTATGTTCGAAGATTGCGTTGAAGAACCCCCAACGTACAAACGAATCAGGCGCCTGTGGTTCCAATAAGCTAATTGTTAGTTTTGCCAATGGTTGGGCCACCGGAATTACCAAAGAGCCCGCCGGAAACTTTCTCGACTCATTAACAACTTCTACATCGAAGCTCGGCATATGCCGGCCTTCGAAAGGTCCCGCAGGCCACTGCACATTATGGAATCGATAACTTTCAACTTCGAGATCCGCTTCCTTACTGAGCGTCTTAAATTGTAGTCCGTGTTCGCGAATCACTTCGATCACGTCTGACCATTGCACCGGCACGACATAGGCGACGGGTGGGACAATCGCAGTGCGAATCCGAAATGTTTGATACATCGGAATCGTCAGGTCCACCGGTTCTTCTCCAAAGATCACTCTTAAATCTCCCGACACATCGCTCTTCACGGTTTGGTTCTTTGTAGCCTTGAGATGAAAAGGAGTGGGTTCGTCAGTTATGTCGAACTGCACAGGGTAGTTCTTTCCGGCTCCGCTTTTTCCGAGACCGGTTGCTCTTTGATCCGCTTCGGTGCCGATCTCAATCAGCCGCTTGGGATCGCCGTTAACCTCTCGCAAAGCAAACCGCAAAAAGTCGTAGGTGCCGATCACGCGTGAGCGGTAATCCTTAAGCATGTGAGTTTCGATCAGAATCGCGGGACGATTTCGAAGTGGGACATAACCTGTGGAGAATCGCGGCGAGCCGTTGAAGTCCCGAGTGCCTAACGTTAAGTCGCGGTTGTCGATGAACTCCAGGTACCAGGAAATTACGTTGCCGGCAGCTTCTGTGGCGGGCACAACATGTTTACCAAAGATGTCTCTCTCCCATTGCAGCACGCCATCGTCAATACCCGCGTGGTGTTCGTGGTGATATGTGATGTTCGATCGATAGTCGGCGCCGTCTGTGACGTGACAGTCGATGAACAAGTGCGGTTGCCATTCATTCCATAAACGCAACCACGCACGTGTTTCCGGAGTGTCGGCTTTCATGTAATCGCGATTCAGATTTTGATACGTGCTCGTTGTACGCCAACCCATTTCTGCTGGGCCATTCTGGTTAATGCGATTGTAAGGAGTAGATCGTTCGTGTCCGTCAGTGTTGTAAATAGGCATGAACAACAAGACGACATTTTCCAGCAGACCGGCATGCGACTTCGTGATCGCAATGTCGCGCAGCAGAGCAAACCCAGCATCTTTGCCGTCCGGCTCACCTGAATGTATGCAGGCTTGAATTAGCACGACTGCTTTGTTGGCCTGATGCGCGGCAGCGGGCGATAACGCGCCACTTTCAGAAGCAATCAACAATGGCAGATCACGACCCTGTCCGCTTTTCCCAAACGTCCGATACTCGATGAACGGCGATGCGTCAGCTAATTTCTTTGCGTAAGCGATTGTGTCAGCGTAGTTCGGGGTCTGCTGATAGTTAGTTCTTTCGGCGTGCGTTAGCCATTCAGAGGGGGTCTTGGTTGACATGATATTAAAAGCTATAGGACCGATTGGACCTATAGGATCTATTGTTTAATCAACTGCGCAACTTGCCCTGACAACTTCGGCACTCCTGACGCCGTCGGGCGTTAAGAGTGCCGCAAGCCGCGCAGCGGATGTACATGTTGTTTGCGAACCAATGAGTGATGAACGCGCTGACGCCGAGAATTACTACCAGCACACCGGCGTTCAAGAGAAACTCCTTCAAGCTTTATAGCTCTCCACAACTGTGACTTGATAACGACGCCCGCGTTCATACCCTTGCCTGAAGGCACTGTCAAGTTGTTGTTCGTTATGGGTGTTCCTGAGTTCCTGCTGCACTTCGTCGAAAGGCTTACCCCTGTATTTGCCATGCAGCGCCGCCTGAAATCCAAGGCGATAGCTCTCTTCGTCACGATCAAAGTCGCCACCTTGCGCCTGGTACGACGTGCGCTCCGCGTTTCTGTGTTCCTGCCACCAATTGCTGGTCAGTTTGTCGACATCTAACGATCGATGACGTTGCATGATTTCCTTTGTGCGATTCTCGTCACCGTCATCCACATTTGCAACCACAACCGAGTGTCCTTTTCTGAGCGCATCCTCGTAAACAAAGAGATCTTCATGCGGTAAGCCTTCGCCTAAAAACTCTTCGGTAGCCTCGCCCGCAACAGCACCGGTAGCTGCGCCCCCGACTCCCAATAACGCTGCGCCCAATACACCGGCAGCTATTACTGGTCCCACGCCGGGAACGAGGAGACTCGCAGCGGCAGCGCCCAACGTTGCGCCACCTGCCGTTCCCAATGCTCCACCAACAACAGCTCCCATTGCCTTGCCCAACCCCGGCCTTTCAGAATCCGTCACCCTCGCCCGCGCTTCCAATTCCGCCTCAGTCATCTCTGGTGTTAGAAATCCGATGTGGTCCGCCTCCACATTTGCCGCTTGTAGATCATTGACGGATTGTTCCGCTTCACTCCTCGACTTAAATACACCTGTTACTATCGCCATGTTCGTCTCCTCCCGCAATCATTTGTTCGAATCACTTTTAACTCCGGTGGGCCGATCCATCAAGGAAGGAGTGCGACTGACACAAATCGTTGAGGAAATCCGCAAAGCTATGTTAGATTGAAGATTGTTGATTGAAGATTGATGATTGTTGATTGATCACTGGTGCTAAGGCGATCCTCAATCACCAATCTACAATCATCAATCTTCAATGTTCCGACTCTCCAAATCTCAAAACGTGAGGATAAGCTGAATGTACGACATGGTGGACAAGCACTGGCCGATGTCTGAGGGCGACGGGAAAGCAGCCCGCAAGAAGCGACCACGAATCCTGGCTATCACCACTGATTGTTGTACCGGCTGTTCCGGCTCGCCGGCCTGCATTGAGTACTGCCCGATTGAGGCGTGTATGTTCTGGGTGCCTGACGAGGACCACCCTCCGTTTGGCAGAATCGAAGTAGATCCATACTTGTGCATTGGCTGTCAGAAATGTACCAGCAAAGGTCCTGACGGCGCGTTCTTAGATGGTTGTCCGTGGGATGCCATTGAGATGGTGCCGACGGATGACTGGGAAGCAGTGCACGGCATCACGCTACCGGATCTTCCGCCTGCACTTCCAGGCGCATAACTTTCAGCCGCAGATCTTCACAAGACATCCTAGCCGCAGATTTCACTGACAAACACAGATCTGAAAATAAATGGGACGTACGGAGCGTCCCTTTTTCTTTCCCTTGATCTGTGTGTATCTGTGTGTATCTGCGGCTAACTTTTTCCTTGTGATCGGCTTTGGATGGCCTTAACTGTCAACTGAACCTGTTGTCGCACCCGCCCACTAGCATCTTCTCGAGCGGCATAACTTTCGATCTTTTGAATATCATCCTGTTGTCCAATCAACGCCAGTCCACGCAACGCTTCATAAACGCTTCCCTCATCCGAATTTAAACTAAGGATTTCATCGCCTGCGACCACTTGCGAACCGTTCTGCTTGTTGATGCTGTTGATTCGTCCCGGCAAAGGCGAACGTAACTCAACCTGACCGTCAGGACGCTGAATACGTGCGAGCAATGCACCGCGTGCGATTTGGGAGCCCAGCTTCAAAGTGCTGGCGATCGCTCCGTCGACGGGAGCCTTCACTGGGTAAGGCTGAAGCACTGCCATCAACTCCATTCGGCCGCTCGTGTCGTTGAATCTAACTAAGGCAAGAGCCGCGTTACGGCGCACGAGTGGTTGTTCATCGTTCACGAGTTTAAGGAGCGCTTGATGAAACTCAGGAGCTTTATTGTCGAAGCCCATGACCCACGCCACAGTCAACCTGAATTCAGTCTCTGGATTTCCACTCAAGGCGATCAACTGCGGATACCATTGCTTCGCCGTTTTGTCGCTTCGTTCCAGACGTTGTTGGATCTGAAGCAGTGCATGTTGGACATGACGCGGGTTTCGCTCGTCAACAAGATACTTCGTCACATCTGCATCGGAGATCTCGCGACCAAACCAACTGAAATACCAGGCGAGAAATGTCGCGACCACAAACAGGACTGCCAGTATTAGGATTGGTCCCGAGCCACGCACGCGCCTTTGGGCGTTAACGACTCTCGTCTCAGGATCGGTGGCGTCGTCAATCATCTTTTGAGCTTAGTAATTTGTACTTAGTGCTTTGTGCTTTGTACCTGGTTCTTGCTACTAATGACAAAGTACAAAGCACTAAGAAGGATAGATCTGGTACAACATCAGGTAGACGATCACGCCCGTGATCGAAACGTAAAGCCATAGGGGCAACGTGATGCGCGCAATCCGACGGTGCCTGACAAAGTCAGCACGAAACGCGCGACGGAAGGTGATAATCACCAGAGGGACAATAACCACCGCCAGCACAGTATGAGTAAGGAGAATGGTGAAGTACAGCGGTCGTGCAAACCCCTGCCCTGCAAAGCGAGTGGCCCCGTGTTGGAAGTGATAGGTGAGATAAGAACAGAGGAAGATTATCGAGACGATCAGCGCTGAGATCTGGCAACCTCGGTGTGCAGCAATGTTTCCTTTTCGGATAAAAACGTAACCCGACAACAAAAGTACAAAGCTGGTT
>DATJKB010000485.1:0-12313 GCA_035491875.1 Pyrinomonadaceae bacterium
CCACCTCGATCGAAAAGTTTGATTAGTACGAGACCTGCGATGAAACCGCCGATGTGCGCCCCGTAAGCGACGCCTCCGCCCTTCGAACCCTCCCCTAACATGCCGATGCCGCTAATAAGCTGAAACGCGAACCAGATCCCGATCGCCACGTAAGCCGGCACGTCTGTGAGGAATCGAAAAAGAATCACCGTCACTCGTCGTTTTGGATGCAACAGAATATATCCACCTAACACTCCGGATATTGCACCTGACGCACCGAGACTCGGAACCAACATGCTGCTTTCACCGCTCGCGAGCGCTGCTGACGTAAACACGTGAGCCAAGGAAGCGAAGACACCGCACACGATGTAGAACAAGAAATAGCGTACGTGCCCAAGACGATCTTCGATGTTGTCGCCAAATATCCAAAGGAACAACATGTTTCCGGCGATGTGCGCAATTCCGCCGTGCATAAACATCGAGGTGAACAAAGTCAGATAGACGGAGAGAGGCGTTTCGCCGAGCCCTGGTATCAGCAGCCGCTGGCCTGTGACGGGATCCTCAAGCACACGCGCAGACGTAACGATGTCGCGTCCAGTGATGATCTCCTGGGGAACGGTTGAGAACGAGTAAGTGAAAGCGTCGTTGGTGCCCAGCTGTTGAATCAGAACAAAGACGAGAATGTTGGCCGCGATAAAGGCATAGTTCACGAACGGTGTTGTCGTCCGGTCAGAGTTATCGTCGTATAAAGGAAATACCATGTCGTGCTTTTTCGGAGATTATCGCACGCTTTTCACTGCGTTATTCCGCGGCGCGTGTCGGCACGGCGACTCCGGCGTGAACAATCGCCGGATCATGTCGACGTAATAGTTCATAACCTTCCGAGCGTGCGACGTAAGTCGCCGCAGTGATATCACCAGTAACATTCAGCGTAGTCCTGCACATGTCGAGAATGCGATCCACACCGAGAATGATTGCAATGAGCGCGGGGTTCACCCCAATCGTAACCAGCACACCGATGATGAACGGAATTGATCCCGACGGAACACCCGCAGTGCCGATACCTCCAAGGATTGCGAGGTACACCACCATCAACTGTTGTCCAAAGCTCAGATCGATGCCGGCAAGTTGAGCTAAAAACAGTACCGTCACTCCTTCGTACAGCGCCGTTCCGTTTTGATTGGCAGTCGCTCCGACAGTTAACACAAAACTATTAATCTCCTGTGGAACACCGAGGTTCTGTTCAGAAACGCGAAGCGCGGTCGGAAGAGTTGCGTTAGACGAAGACGTGGAAAAGGCCGTGAGGATGACAGTCTTAATCCGTCTGAAGAACTCGATCGGAGAAATGCGCGAGAGAAAGTAGACGGATAGCGAATAAACGCCAAACATGTGAATTGAGAGTCCAAGCAGGACGGTCACAACAAACCACGCGAGTGCCTGAAGTAAGTCGAGTCCGAATCTTGCGGTGTTATTAAAGAGCAGACAGGCCACCGCAAACGGAGCAAACTTCATGATGATCTCAATGATCTTCGCCGTGATCTCATAGACCGCTTGGAGTACGCCTAGAAGTGGGGCGGTAACCGTAACTGGTATCAGCGTGATGGCAACGCCAATTATCAGAGCGAAGAACATCAGGTGAAGCATGTTCGGGTCTTCTTTGTCGGAGAGCGCAAAGAAGATATTTTTCGGAACAATGGTTTCGATCACTTGCGTTAACGGTTTGGGCGCTGTGCCACTGGCTTTCGTCGCGTCCTCAACGGTTTTCGTTGCATCGGTTGCATATCTTTGTTGCAGAGCTTGTGAAGTCGCCGGATCGATCCTCTTTCCTGGCTGGATCGTTCTGGCGAGCGTTAGCCCGATAGCCACTGAGATACCCGAAATCACAAGGCAGTAGGCGAATGACTTCAGACCAACGCGACCAAGTTTCCTGATGTCGCCAATGCCTGCAATACCAACCACCAGAGAAGAAAACACAAGCGGCACGACAATCATCAACAACAAACGCAGAAACAGTTGGCCGATCGGCCCGGTAATGTTATCGATCACCCATGCAACTCTTGGATGGCTGCCGCCGGCCAAATAATTAGTGGCCACGCCCGCGACTACACCGACAGCGAGTCCGATCAGGATCCTGGTGTGTAGCGGCAGACCCTTTGGCTTATCAGGTGTCTCCTCGTCGAGGTCCGTTGTGATCTCGCGCTCAAATGCATCGCGATCGATCTCCGCTCCACTACGTTTGTTGTCTTTGTTATCAGGCATAAGTCATTTTTGATTGATGATTGATGATTGATGATTGTTTAATGTTCATTGCCTATGGCGACTGTTTTGAAGAGCGCCAATCGACAATCATCAATCAAAAATCTTCAATGTTTTACCTTCCCCATCTCAGCTTGTCTCTCAAAACGTCGAAGTAGTTTCGATTCGCAGGTTGGATTAACTTAAAAGTCGTATTGCTCTTTTTGATCATCACTCGATCTTCAACCTGAAGCGCAAATCCCACTTGTCCATCCAGTGTCAGCGCCACATCTTCTTTGTCTGTCTTCAAACGCAGTTCAATGTCAGCGTCGTCAGGCACTACAATTGGCCGGTTCGAAAGTGTAAATGGACAGATAGGTGTGATCACGATTGCGTTCATCGATGGGAAGATCACCGGTCCACCTGCCGACAGGTTATAGGCTGTCGAGCCTGTCGGGGTGGAAACAATCAAGCCGTCGGCTCGAAAAGAATTAACAAACTGTTGGTTGAAATAAGCTTCGATCTCGATAATCCGCGCGAGCGCTGACTTGTTGATTACTACGTCATTGAGAACGCGATTCTTCGTGATCGATTCGTGCCCACGCAATAGCTCAACGGACAGCATCACGCGCTTGTCGAGGCGATAATTTTCCGCGAGTATCGCTTCGAGCGCGCTGTGCAATTCTTCGATGCGAAACTCAGCCAGATAACCAAGTCCACCGAAGTTAACACCGAGCACCGGAACGTCGCTGTCACGAATCATTCGCGCGGTGGCAATCATTGTTCCATCACCGCCAAGGACCAGGACAAGATCAACTTCCTGCGCGAGTTTGTCCGACTGTACCTCGCGCACTGAACAACCAGTCGCTTTCTGGATTCGGTCCCGTTCAATCTCCGGACCACCAACCAGTTCGATGCCACGCGCAGTGAGCCACTGCGTGAGTTCGCAGATGGTCTCCAATGCTTCCGGCTGATGTGGTTTGAGCACCAGCCCTATGCGTTTAATTGACGACATGGCGCGCTACGATCAACTCCGACAGGATTTCAGGATTACATGATTAAGGATAAACAGGTAGGGGTGGCCCGTCTTCGTTTTCATAACCATGATCATGTAATTCTGTAATCCTGTCGCAGACGCTACGATCAGACGGAGTCAAACGACAAATCGAGTCACGTTTGGAGGAGAATGTTGTGATTAGTTTTATTGTATGCCGAAACAGGCGGATGATACGCGGCACAGGTTTTTAGTGTCAACGAAGTGGGTAATTAGCCTATAGTTCGGCTTGCGGAAGAAAGGCCCATGCCTGGGGTCCATGATCGAGAAGCCTGATTTCAGAACTACTGTTCTCGTCGTACTTTCGATCGGTGTCGCGTATTTCGTCATCGGCTACGTTTTCGGCGAGCTCGACGATTTAGGTGGGACTGATCGTGGAGTTTTTCTGTGGCGGCTGGGCGCGTGGATCTTGAGTGCTATCACCTTCGCCGTTCATTTGTGGCTGGAATACGCGAGGTTTCGCAACACGCTGTTTGCGATCGCGCTACATGCCGCGCTCGCCGTCGCGTTTGGTGCATTTCTACTCGCGGTCGCCGCGACGTTCCATGCGGCGTGGATTGAATCGAGCGCACCTCTTTGGCGCTACTTCATCGCGCTCGTGGCCTGGCCCATATTCACCGCCGTGCCGGCATTTCTCGTCGCAGTCATCGTTGCTACCGGACTAACCCGCTTTATCAAAATCACCGAGAGATGAAAGCGAAGCGTATCGTCCTCGCCACACACGGCACGCTTGGAGATCTCCATCCCTATCTTGCAATCGCTTTAGAGTTGCGTGCACGCGGGTATCAGCCCGTGATTGCGACGAGTGAATACTACCGACAGAAGATTGAAGCGACGAGTCTCGCATTTCATCCGGTTCGTCCTGACGTCACCTTCGACGATAAAGAGCTGCACTGGCGGTTCATTGAACCAAAGCGTGGTCTCGAGCGGATCATCCGCGAGTTTATCTTACCCTCGCTGCGAGACTCGTATGCAGACCTGAGCGCCGCAGTACAAAAGGACGGAGGAGCGGATCTTCTTGTTTCTCAACTGCTCATTTTTGCCGCTCCGTTGGTGGCGGAAAAACTCGGAGTGCGTTGGGTGTCTACTGAATTGCAGCCGGGCGCGTTCATGTCGGCCTTCGATCCGCCGGTGCTTGCTCCAATGCCGGCGCTCGCAAAAGTGCGCGGCTTAGGTCCCAAGTTCCATCGTCCGCTTTTTAGATTTGCGAAACTCGTCGGCCGTGGGTGGACTGAGCCTGTCTATCAACTTCGCAAGGAACTCGGACTTCCACGCGGACTCGATCCACTTTTTGAAGGAAGAAACTCACCACATCTCATCCTCGCATTGTTCTCCCGCGTGCTCGCCGAACCGCAACTCGACTGGCCAGCAAACACGCGCGTCACAGGTTTTCCTTTCTATGACGAAAACGATCTTCGTCTTTCGTCCGAGCTCGATAACTTTTTGGACCGCGGAGAAGCACCGATCGTTTTCACACTCGGCTCGTCAGTAGTGTGGGCTGCGGGAAACTTCTACGATGAAAGCATTGTGGCAGCGACGAGTCTCGGACAACGCGCGGTGCTAATCGTCGGACACGATCCACTTAATCAACCGAGCGAACCCTTACCGCCAGCCGTTATCGCCGTTGATTACGCACCCTACGCTCAAGTGTTTCCGCATGCGTCCGTGATCGTGCACCAGGGTGGCATCGGAACTACGGCACAGGCTCTCCGCGCGGGAAAGCCGATGCTTGTTGTGCCATGTGGTGGGGATCAATACGACAATGGCGCGCGTATCGAAAGATTAGGTGTCGGCCTTACGATCGCGCGAAAGCGATACAACCGAGATCGAACAGCAGTGGCTTTAACACAATTGCTTCAAGACTCAAGTCACGCTGAACGAGCAGAAGAGTTAGGTCGGCACGTGCAAGAGGAAGATGGTGTGCGTGCAGCGTGTGACGCGATTGAGGGACAGTTGGCGTGAAGCGTATTTCATATAATCGTTCACGGTACAAAGACACCAACATTCAACTTCCACAGAAACAATTCAAGCTGATATATATGCAGTAAGGAAGGGCGGTTTACCCCCGCTCGAGATCAATAACACTCAACCTTCATTCGCGGCGCTCCAAGTCCAGTTGAGGTTGAATGTTATCCATCTCCAGCGGGGGTAAACCGCCCTTCCTTACTGCGATTAATTAGGCTTGAGTTTTTTCCAGAGAAGGTTGAGCGCTGATGATTTTGCACGTTGCATTGGTCAGCGTAAAGTTGAGCATCAGGCAACTCGAGCGGGGCTAAACCGCCCTTCCCAACCTGCATCATTCTAATCTTTAATTTTGCTTTTGAAGCTTGACCGTCTAGTCTTTTGTACGTTGAAAATCACTTGGCACCGATTCTAAAACTATCGGTGGGCTTGAAACGTTTCTGACGAAACCTTCACTACTAACATGACCTACATAGCTACAAAACAACGCGTCGCAAACAGAGGCAAGCCGCCAGATGACTTTCTAGATCAACTCGTAGCCTGGGGTAAAGAAGCACCCGATGAGATCTTCGCGCCCAATTCCTTCAACGACATCTACTCGAGCATTAAGCCTGTTCTCGGTCCCTGGGAGGGCTTGCAGCATCGCCGGGCGGTGATGTTGGAAGTGATGCGAGTACTCGCCGGTTTTGAGTCGTCGTGGAAATGGAATGCAGGAGTCGATACAACGAACCCGACTTCAGTTACTCCTGACACGATTGAGGCAGGCGCCTGGCAGGTAAGCGCAAACTCCAGAAATTTCGGGCAAGAACTGAAAGATCTTATCCTCGCGAAAGTCGGTTCATTCGACGGCAACGCTTTTCAAGCAGCAATGAAAGCGGATCACCCGCTCGCAATGGAATACGTCGCCCGCTTGTTGCGACGTACGACGCAGCATCACGGCCCAGTCAAACGTCATGAAATTGATGAATGGCTTAAACGAGACGCTGTCGCAGAGTTTAAGGGATTGATCGAACAGTAGTTGGAATTGCCACCTGCACTAACTAGACTTCGCCGTCCTCGCCTCAAGTTCAATCGGCAACTCTAGTCAACCGTAGCCACGGTCCAACTCATGTAATCCACTCGCTCGTAGTCCAATGCAGGCCTTAAGGCCAACTCAGAAAGGATTCACCTCATGCCTACTTCAGCCTTCGCCAAGAAACTCGCCTCAGTGGCCCAGGAGCAACACTCGACATTTCAATTTACGAACGAGGCCGATCCGGCTCTGTGCAAGCAAATTAAACGTTGGACCCAAGACATCGGGTTTACGTTTAGCAGTTGCACCGGTGTCCCGTGGTCGGCCGTGTTCGTCTCGTGGTGTGTTAAGCACGCAGGCGCAACGAAACCGGAGTTTAAATTCGCCATGGCACATTCTGTTTTTGTGAACCAGGCGATAAAAAACGCCGTTAACGGACAGGGTGTATTCCAGGGTTTCGACATTGCGGTACAGAAACCAGCCGTTGGTGACATTATTCAGAACAATCGCAATGGGAACACATTCGATTTTGCGTTCGCGAGAACCCACTCTCAGTACGTATCTCATTCGGTAATTGTGGTCGAAATCGGACAAGACAATCAGGGTGGCTTCGCTTTCTGCATCGGGGGCAATGAGAACGACTCTATTCGCCGTACCGTTGTGCGTCTGAATAATCAGGGCTTCATCAAGCAACGCGATGGCAACTCATTCATCTGCGTCGTCAAGAATCTTAAATGAAGTGATGAATTAGACGCTGAGTCTCACGATGTGTGATTCATTCGTCGATAAGCTTCTTGACAGGCTGCCTCCATTAACACTAGAAGTCGCTGCGGTGGTGCGTCTTCATGTGGGTCAGAAAGCCGGAAGAGGAAATCCAGGTCTATCTAAACCAGCACAAAGCCAGGAGAAGAAGCCTGCTTCGTCCATTTCTGTTTGCGCTTGCTCTAACTGCCTCAACGTTGATTCTTTATCAGTGGGGATGTCGTGGTGGATCGATGCGAAGCGGAGTGGTAATCGTGTCGACTCCCGGCGTTTTCACTTTAGGAACGTTTATCGCAGGCGCTTTTCTCTTCGCAATCTTCTTTGCCTTTTTTGTCTACCTGCAACGACACAGAGGTTTGTATTCACCGTTCGACAGCGTCTTATGTCGAGAATGTAAACAACCTTCGCGTGCTAATCCTTCGGGAGTATGTCAGTGTGGAGGCACCCTCGAACCGTTTGCGTTTTTCACGTGGACTGAAGATGCGATGCAAGCCGAACATTGAACCTAATCACTGAGTAAGATGAATCCCGACGAAAGGAGTCGCTTTAAGTTATGCCGCCAATCGTCACATATTCCGAAACGCGTTTTGTAAAAAGACACCGAGGAACAATGCCTATCATCCTCACTTCACCTCACGATGGAACTGAAACTCTAAACGTCACCGAGCGAACCGAGGCAAACTCGCCTGAAGAGTGTCCAGGATTCTCAGGGAGCCGGGACACAGGAACCGGTACGATCACTGAAGGCATCGCTCAAAAGATTCTGGATGTAACCGGCTTGTCACCTTACGTTGTAATCGCAAGGTTCCATCGAAGATTCATCGACGCCAATCGAGATGAGAATTGCGCGTTCATCGATAACGACGCGAAGCCGTTTTACGACCAATACCACAACCGAATCTCCGGCTTTCTCGACCAGTTACTCTCGCAAAATGAGGATCGAGGATTCCTGTTCGACATTCATGGGTTTGGTGAACAGGCGGACGACAACGCCGACATCGCATTAGGCACCGCGGCCGGCGCAACGCTTCGGCCAGACTATCCGCGAGCAAATGTCTTCATGCAACATGGATTGCACGGGCTGCTCAGCTCGGTGCGGCGTAATATCCTCCAGCCGTCAGGCACGAGCCCGGCTGTTCCGATAGGATCATCAATCACGTTCCCGCCTATCCCCCTGGAGTTTCAATATCGCGTCAGTCCGGTCAATTCAACGGCACCCGAGATTCCGCGACTTAACGGCGGATTCACAGTTAGGAACTATTCCTCGCGTCTGAACTGCATTCAAGTCGAGATCGCCAACACTATCAGGAACGACGTACAGAAACGAAGCTTTGTAATTGAAGATTTAGCGTATGCGATGATCAACTCCGTCCGCCGTTACGCACCATTCTGAAGGACCACGATAATAATGAAGATCCGACCGGCCACTGCTGATGATGCGGAATCGATATCCAAGCTCGCGTCTGAGTTCCACCGTTATCTCGCCGCGCTGGGTGATCCAACTACTTTCCACTTCAATGCTGAGACTTACCGGCGCGACGGCTTTGGTGAGAATCCTGCTTTTCTCTCACTTGTCGCAGAGTTTGAAGACAAAGTAGTCGGCTATCTGATATTTCACTTTGGCTACGATACGGACCACAGCCGTCGCTTGGCTTACGTTGTCGATTTGTATGTCGATGAAGCGTATCGTGGCCGCGGCATTGGAAAGGCGCTAATGATCCATGTCGGCGAAGCGGCGCGCGCTCATGGTGCAACCGGTCTTTGGTGGGGTGTTTACGAGCGAAATGAATCTGCGCGTGGGTTTTATGAAAGCCTGGGTGCGCGGTACGTAAGAGGTGTTCGCTTCATGTTGATCAAGGTTGAGGTATTGAGTGGTGAATCAACGTAAGCGCACACAGGTTTTGATTGTAAGAGATCTCAACGAACTAGAGATCAGGTAAGAGAGTCAGAAAATGGCTGATTACACCGATATTCTGATCGGCAATCTCAAGGAAACGTTCAAGGCTATCGAGAAGTTTTTACTCGTGGGATTTACAGCATCGCTTGTGTTGATTGTCTTAGCCATCACCGATCGCGAACTTTTAGGTACGCAAAAGGTGATGATTGCGGACCTCAACGCTCCTGCAGTCCTCGTCGCATTCGTGGCTCTCGGAACCTACATTGCATCCGGAGTATTTGCGGCTTTGTATTTCGTCACACGAAGACGCATTGTGAAGAAGCTAGACAATGGCGAGCTTCTGGACGCTGTACTAACGTATCCCTCCATTGTGGCGAGAGTCGGTACCTTGCAGGTCCTCGCGTTGCTGTTTGTTGGCGGGACGGGAATAGTTGCTGTGCTGTTGTTTTTTTCTCCAACTCGCGGTATTCAAACCGCACTTGTGACCGGTTTAATAATTGGATCACCGTATCTTGTGCTGGTTGCGATGGCATTCATAACAGCCGTGCAAGAGCGGCGTCATTAGAGCTCGCGGCCGAAAACCGGAAACAAATCGGCTCATCAGGAGCGTATTCGTCTCATGGCAACGAACACCCACGACGCATCACTCGCCACGCAACCCCTAATTACCGAATCAAACAAGTCAAAGCCTCGAAAACCACTGCGACTATGGCCCGGAATCGTCCTCGCAGTATTAATCGTGCTGCTCAGGTTTATCGTTCCCGTTGTTGCACCAAACGCGATGATCGGGGAAATGCCACTACCAATGATCGGCGTCTTTGGTGGAATGCTCGCCGCGCTGGCTGTTGTTTTGTGGTGGCTTTTGTTCAGTCGTGCACGCTGGTTCGAACGTTTGGGCGCGGTGGTATTGATGGTCCTGGTGGTGCTGATTAATTATCGCTTGGTTCACCCATCTATAGCCGGCGGAGCGATGGGTGCCCTGTTGCCCATCATGGCTGTACCAATCATGGCTGTGGCGTTCGTGGCCTGGGCGGTGGCCAGTCGCCGTCTCAACACCGGGACTCGTCTGCTCTCAATGGCAGTTGTTCTCTTCCTTGCGTGCGGCGTCTTCACACTTATACGCACCGGCGGCTTCACCGGCGGTCTTAAGAACGACTTTCACTGGCGGTGGACCAAGACGCCCGAGGAGCAATTGCTCGCACTCGGCGAAGAACCGACGGTAACACCGCCTGCTACAGCGACGCGCAGCGGATTCGAGTGGCCGGGCTTTCGGGGATCACACCGCGACGGCATCGTTCACGGCGTACGCCTGGAAACCGATTGGACCAAGTCGCCTCCAAAAGAAATGTGGCGCAGACCCGTTGGTCCAGGGTGGTCGTCATTCGCCGTGCGCGGTGATCTTATCTACACGCAGGAGCAACGAGGCAACGATGAGATTGTCTCTTGCTACAACTTAAACGATGGGAAGGCTGTGTGGCGTCACAAAGATCCGACACGGTTTTATGAATCCAATGGTGGAGCTGGACCACGAGGCACTCCCACGCTTTACAACGATCGCGTCTACTCATTTGGCGCTACGGGAATTCTGAACGCGCTTGATGCAGCTACGGGCAATGCCATCTGGTCGCGCAACGCCTCGGCTGACACAAAAACAAAGACACCCGGTTGGGGTTTTGCCAGTTCGCCTCTGGTGATCGGCGACATCGTAATCGTCGCAACTGCGGGCACGCTTGCCGCCTACGACATTAACAGCGGCCAGCCACGTTGGTTTGGTCCAAACGGCGGTGGTGGTTACAGCTCACCTCATCCAGTGACAATCAATGGCGTCACCCAAGTTGTAATGTTGGGCGATCCCGGAGCAATTGGTGTTAACCCAGGCGATGGCAAAGTGCTCTGGCAATACGAACTGCCATCAAGCACACGAATTATCCAACCAGCTGTCACCGAAGAAGGCGATCTTCTTCTAAGCGTCGGCGATGGAAACGATGTGCATCGCGTCGCTGTTGTCAACGGATCTGGTGGCTGGAAGGCTGAGGAGCGTTGGGCGTCGTCAGGAATAAATCCATTCTTCAACGATTTCGTTGTTCACAAGGGTCATGCGTTCGGATTCGTCGGCAGCGAAATCGCCTGCATGGATCTCAAAGACGGCTCGCGCAAATGGAACGACGGTAACTATGGTCACGGTCAACTCATTCTGTTACCCGAGCAAGACGTGCTGTTGGTGCTGACGGAATCCGGCGATATAGCACTGGTGAAGGCGGCGACGGATCGGCTCACAGAGCTCGCACGAGTTCCAGCAATCAAAAGTTAGACCTGGAATCATCCCGTGTTAGTTGGTGACGTACTGCTGGTTCGCAACGGTGAAGAAATGGCAGCGTTTAAGTTGGCACTCGCGCGCAGCTAATGCACGCGGGCAAACCCTTTACGCCTGATGATCTGAAAAGCGTCTAGTGGTTTTCATCCGTGGGACCCGCGAACACCCCCAACTGCCGTTGGGGGTGTTGGCATCTCGTACAATGGGATAATGACACTTTCAGCGAAGCAACTGACCCAATCAACTCAGCGTCGAGAGCGATTGACGGAGATCTGCCGAAGTCTTCCGGAGATCACCTACGAAACCGTTGGCGACGGACATATCTCCTTCCGCATCCGCAAAAAGATATTTGCCTATTACCTCTTCGATCACCATGGCGACGGAATAATCGCTTTCTGCTGCAAGTCGACGCTTAACGAACAACGTCGACTGGTTAGAGAAGATTCAGAGAGTTTCTTCGTCCCGGCTTATCTCGGCTCAAAAGGTTGGGTTGCGATCCGTCTCGATCTCGAGGCAGTTGATTGGGACACCGTGAGTGAACTTGCTCGACAAGCCTATCAGGCAATCGCGCCACGAAAGCTGGCGACACTCGTTGAGTAATCTCTTTGGAGTGCGGCGACCTTACTTCGATACGGCGACAACTCGGAACCGGGAAAAGCGGTGACAAGTCACCGCACTCCAAAGAGTGCCAAAAACTCGACATTCCCCTCAGCCCCGTGAATCGGCGACTCAAGCAGTCCTTCAGATGAAAGACCGAGCGTCTTAGCAAACTCGATTACTTCTTGAACTACCCGTTCACGCTGGACAGCATCCCGAACGATTCCGCCACTCCCAACTTCACCACGGCCTACCTCAAACTGCGGCTTAATCAACGCAATCATCTTCCCGTCAACCTTCATTATCGGCGCTAGCGCAGGAATCACTTTTGTGAGCGATATGAATGAAACGTCGACGACAATCAAATCAAACTTCGTTGGAAAATCTTCCGGCTGCAGATAACGTGCGTTAACACCCTCGCGCACTTCCACGCGCGGATCGTTTCGCAATCGCCAATCGATTTGGTTGTGACCGACATCGACTGCAAATACTCGAGTCGCT
>DATJKB010000486.1:0-3208 GCA_035491875.1 Pyrinomonadaceae bacterium
TCGGTCGCTTCGCTCCCGTTCTGACGTTGCAAGCCGGCGCACTCCAAAGTCAGCGCGCTAATCCAGCGAGCGTAAAGAGGAGCCACACTAAGAGAAAGCCCAGCATTGCCACCAAGGCCCCGAGAAAGCAGATCAAGGAAGTTTCAAATAGCTCCGCCAGCTTCTTTTCGTTTGTCATAGGGAGACACCCTCCTTCAAGCCGATCTCCTCCGAAAAATCGGGAGATCCGGGGATGACATGAGCCAACAGCTACCAAGTGATAGTCATTTGTGCGAAAGTCTAAGCCGGAATTCGTACGAAATCTTGAATTGCCCGCGCTGGGTGGTTGCATTACAATCACGTCGCCACTAGCCCATTGATCAAATTGTGTTGGTTCCGGTGCGGATCGAGCCCCATCCTAGCCGTGAAGTTTTCGGCAAGTCCTCAGAAGGTGCTCAATAAACTCTCAAAGATGTTTCTCAAGGCCGATTTTGGTGGAGCAAAGGGAAAATAACACCTACGAGTTTGGAAGATTTCAGCTGATCAGCGCTGATAGGGTATTGCTGCGCGAAGGCGAACCCGTGGCGCTGACGCCGAAAGTTTTCGACATTTTATTGGCTTTGGTCGAGAACGGCGGAAGGGTTGTAGAGAAAGACGACCTGATGAAGCGCGTCTGGCCAAACACGTTTGTCGAAGAAGGCAATCTCACTCAGAACATTTCGCTACTCAGAAAAGCCCTTGGCGAAACTCCCAATGGCGTGCAATTTATCGAGACCGTTCCCCGTCGAGGTTACCGGTTTGCCGGGGCTGTCCGTGCGCAGATGAGCGGCGCGACACTCAGTCTCCCTTTGCATGATGGCAATCAGGTCTCGACCGACGATTCGTCAAGTAGACAAAACGGAGACCTCAATCCGGTGACGACGGCCGAATCTGCTGCGCCTGTTGCAAACCCGTCTGGCTTCGGACGTCGGATGCCCGGGTTTATAGCTCTAGCCACGTTAGTTGTGATAGCTACAGTCAGCATTGTTTATCTAACCGGATTCGGGAAGGCCGGTAACGCCAGTGCCGACTCGATTCAGTCGATAGCAGTTTTGCCATTCGTTTCTGAAGTGTCTGACTCTGACACGAATTATCTGAACGAAAAGATCTCGGAGAGTTTAATCAACAGTCTTTCGAAGCTCCCGCAATTACGGGTCGTACCGCGCAGTGTTGTCGCCGGCTATCGCGATAAAGATCTTGACCCCCGGCGAATCGCGAAAGAACTGAACGTTCGCGCAATCGTTACCGGGCGAATGCAGCGGCACGGCGACATGATCAGTATTCAGGCAGATTTGATCGACCTGGATAATGTCGCGCAGCTCTGGGGGCAACGCTACGACCACAAGTTGTCAGACGTAATGCTGGTCCAGGAAGACATTTCGCGCGACATCTTTGAGAACCTCAGGCTGAAGCTCAACGTCGAAGAGAAGAAACAGCTCGAGTCGTATCGGTTATATCTCAAAGGCAGGAACGCCTGGAACAAACGAACCGAGGATGGTTTGTTGCAGGGCATCAAGTACTTTGAGCAGGCCATCGAGATCGATCCAAACTACGCTCCTGCTTACGCCGGACTGGCTGACTGCCAGAACATGTTAGTCGTGTACGGCATTCGGCAACCGAAAGAAGGTTTCCCAAAAGCCAAGGAAGCGGCAATTAAAGCTCTGGAGATTGATGAAAAGTTGGCGGAGGCGCACGCATCGCTGGCATTCATCAAGTTCCGTTGGGACTGGGATAGAGCGGGAACCGAGCGCGAGTTTCAGGAAGCAATAAAGCTGAAGCCTTCATATGCACCAGCGCATCAATGGTACAGCTCGTTCCTGGTGGCGGTCGAACGTTTCGACGAAGCGATTGCCGAAGCCAAGCGGACTGATGAATTAGATCCGTTGTCGTTTGTCGCGAGTTCTCACCTTGCGTGGATCTATTACTTATCGGGTCAAAGCGACAATGCTATCGAACAAGCGAAGAAGATTGTCGATCTCGATCCAACGTCGGTCCCCGCTCGACGCTATCTCGGCCTCGCTTATGAACAAAAGGGAATGTATCCGGAGGCGATTTCAGAATTTGAGAAAGGTGTGAAGCTTTCGGGCAGTCCACTGATGCTCGCGTTGTTGGGGCACGCCTACGCTGTTTCCGGCAAGCGCGCCCAAGCACAACAAGTGCTGAACGATCTACAACAACTCCAGAGTCAACGTTACGTTTCTCCTTACACCGTCGCTGCGATCTATTCCGGTCTTAACGATCAGGAACAGGCTTTCAAATGGCTCGACAAGGCGGTGGACGAACGCGACATCTGGCTGATGAACCTCAAGGTGGATCCTGCATTCGTCAAGCTTCGTACGAATCGAAGATTCGGCGACCTGCTAGCAAAGATCCGGCTACGTCCTTAGTCAAACAGTCAGTACCGAACGCGGTAGCGTCGGGTCTAATTACGAGACCACTCAACCTGACGTCCTACGGCCGTCGAATGGCTAAAAGCCTCATGTTTATGTGGAAACCCGGCCTCTCGTCCCCAGTCGTGGAAAATCGGCCCCATTCGGAGTCTCAATAACCATTGACTTGTGTCCTTCGCTATCGTAAAAAGATTATGCCCATTGTCTAAGAGAATGACTCAGCTGCCGCAGCTTCATTCCAAATTTGATACCTCCCTATCACCCGTTTTTAAAGGAGATTCTTTAATGGTCAGACTCAGAAATCTACTCATCGCAGCATGTGTTGTAACGTTCCTCGTCGGCGGTTCTTTGGTACCGCTTGGATTGGCCGATGGTGGTGCGAACCACCAGGTCAGAAACTTAAACTTGGGTGTGTCTGGCGGAAACGTCAACGACTCGACCCGGCGCTTCTGCTGCAGCGGAACGCTCGGCGCGTTGGTAACTGACGGCACTACGCAATACATTCTCAGCAACAACCACGTTCTCGGCCGTTCCGACGACGCAGTCGTTGGCGAAGACATATCACAGCCCGGCTTAATCGACAGCAATTGCAATGTGTCGACTGTCGTTGCCGACTTCACGACCGCGGTACCGCTTGGCCAAAACGTTGATGCCGCCATCGCGCAGCTGCGTCTGGGCGGGATGAATCCAACCGGACAGATTGAAGATATCGGCATTCCGAGCAGCACAATTGCAAGTCCATCTGTGGGCATGACAGTGCAGAGGAGTGGCCGCACAACTGGACTTACAAATGGCACGAT
>DATJKB010000487.1:0-8821 GCA_035491875.1 Pyrinomonadaceae bacterium
GCCGACAGGTCGGCGCACTCCAAAAAGAAGACTGGCGATGATTCGAAAAGCATTCCTAATGACGCTCAAGCCTGATTGTCAGGAAGAATATGAACGTCGTCATAATCCAATTTGGCCTGAACTCGAAGCGGTGCTGAAAAAACATGGAGTCAGTAATTACTCGATCTTCCTGGATCGAAATACGGATCGACTGTTTGCGTATGCTGAGATCGAATCGGAAGAACGTTGGCAGCAAATTGCCCAGACTGAAGCTTGCCGGCGTTGGTGGGCCCACATGGAAGAGCTGATGTTGACGAATCCCGACAACAGTCCATCAGCAAGTGATTTGGATGAAGTGTTTCATTTGAACTAGAAATCTCTGTGCAACCTTTGTGTTCTCAGTGTCTCCGTGGTGGTTTTTGAAGATGAAAGAGAAATCCACCACAAAGACACCGAGAACACTGAGGTTGCACAGAGAATGATTCTCAACAGACGTCCCATGAAGCGATGCAAAACCATTTCTATTACGACCTTTTTCCTGCTCACAGTCGGTTTACTACCGGTGCGAGCGCAGAACATCACAGAACTACAACGCGGATTTGAGCGCCCGCCGGATGATGCAAGGATCATGATGCGTTGGTGGTGGTTTGGACCATCGGTTACCAAAGCTCAGCTCGAACGAGAAATGCGGCTGATGAAAGAAGGCGGCATCGGCGGGTTTGAAGTGCAACCCGTTTATCCGATGCTCCCGGATGACCCAGCACTTGGTATCAAGAATCTCCCTTTTCTATCAGATGAATTCATCGATGCGCTTCGCTTTGTTTCTGCCAAGTCGCGCGAGCTGGGCTTGCGCATGGATCTGACGCTCGGCAGCGGCTGGCCGTTCGGCGGTCCATCCGTGCCGATCACTGACGCTGCTGGCATGTTGCGATCGGAGCGCGTGAAGGTACAACGCGGTGCGCGTCGTATTCCCACTCCAAATCTCACCGCCGGCGAAAAACTTCTGGCGGTGTTCCTTGCCCGCACACAAACGCAAACAGTAACTGGTCAGCCACCTCGACAAGCGCCGTTATATATCGACAGCAACAGCCTGCGAGAGTTAACCGACATTCATGACGGAGCGGTCTGGTTGCCGGAAAACGTCGATGAGTCTCAAGAGGTGCTCTTTTTTATTGCCGGTCGCACAGGCATGCAGGTAAAGCGTCCAGCGGTTGGAGCAGAAGGTTACGTGCTGAATCATCTCGACCGCCCGGCAACAGAGCGTTACCTGAACAGCGTCGGCGATCGTTTGATGCAGGCGTTCGGATCAAATCCTCCTTACGCGGTCTTCTGCGATAGTCTGGAAGTTTATAACCATGATTGGACTAGCGACTTACTCGATGAATTCAAGACTCGCCGTGGCTACGATTTGAAACCTTACCTGCCGGCATTGATTGGCGACATTGGTTCCAAGACGTTGGAGATCCGGCGTGATTGGGGCAAGACAATCTCGGAACTTTACAGTGAACGCTTTCTCCAGCCCCTGCACGATTGGGCAAAGCGTAATCGTACTTTGCTTCGCGTGCAGAATTACGGTGTTCCCTCAGTGTCTCTTTCAAGTTACGCAAACGTCGATTTGCCTGAGGGCGAGGGTGCTCAATGGAAGGTAGTGCGCGGGACGCGATGGGCTTCGTCCGCCAGTCACATTTATGGACGTCCGGTGACTTCGTCGGAGACATGGACGTGGTTGCACTCGCCTTCATTTCGCGCAACGCCGCTCGACATGAAAGCGGAAGCTGACCGTCATTTCCTGATGGGAATCAACCAACTCATCGGGCATGGATGGCCTTACACGTCCGAAGGCGTTGAGTATCCCGGGTGGCGTTTCTATGCTGCGGCCGTTTTTGACGAGAAGAATCCCTGGTGGATCGTAATGCCTGACATTGCGACTTACTTGCAACGCTCAAGTTTTCTGCTACGCCAGGGGGCGGCCGTCAACGACGTAGCACTTTACCTGCCCAACGATGACGGCTGGGCTCATGTTTCGAATGGCAACTTAATCGACACGCTACGCGAGCGCGTCGGGACTGACGTCATAAGCTCAATACTCGAGTCTGGTTACAACTTTGATTTCTTCGATGACGACGTCTTGATGAAGTCAGGCAGGATTGAGCAAGACAAATTGGTGCTCGGTGCTGCTCGCTATCGTGCGGTTGTTCTTCCTAGCGTGGAACGCATTCCGCTGGAGACAATGCGGAAGCTCGACGAGTTTGCGCGGGGCGGTGGCATCGTGATCGCTACCCGCCGACAACCGCAGATTGTGCCGGGCATGAAAGCAAGTGCGGCGGACCAGGCAGAGCTACGAGAGATTGTGAAACGACTATTCGAAGGTGCTTCTGCTAAAGGTCATTTCATCCAGGATGAAAAACAACAACTCGCAAGCAAGCTACCTGGTTTGCTGCAACCAGACATGTCGTTGCAAGCACCTGTTCCTGAAATGGGATTCGTTCACAGAAGCACAGGCGATGCTGAAATCTATTTCGTTGCCAATACCGCGAATGTCAGACAAACGGTCCAGGCGACATTCCGTGTTGCACACATGCAGCCTGAATGGTGGGATCCTATGTCGGGAAGAGTGACGGCAGCGAAAATCGGAAAGACGTCTGAAGGCACAACTACTGTCGCACTAGAACTTGAGCCTTATGGCTCGCGCATACTAGTGTTTTCAAGACGGACCTTACCTGCTCGCGCGAACAACAGTAGAGCTACAGTTCCTTCTGCGATTGATCTCAGCACTGGCTGGGAAGTCACTTTCGGCAACAACCCGAAACCCATCGTCATGGACCAGTTAAGTTCGTGGACTGAAAGCGATGCCACGCGTTACTTCTCCGGAACCGCAACTTACGAAAAAGGAATAAATGTACCAAACGAGTTTCTACAAGCAGGACTGACTGTGTGGTTGGATTTTGGTGAGGGGACACCAATCGCCGAACAATCTCTACGCTCAGGAATGCAAGCGTGGCTCGACGCGCCAGTGCGTGAAGCTGCTGTCGTCTACATCAACGATCGTCGTGCGGGAGCAATCTGGTGCCCGCCTTATCAGCTCGATGTGACAAGTCTTTTGCGTTCGGGCGAAAACAAGGTTCGAGTTGTAGTTGCAAATCTCGCACTGAACTACATGGCGGGGAGAAAACTTCCGGATTATCGCTTACTGAATCTTCGCTACGGCGAACGATTTCAAGCGCAGGACATGGACAAAGTGCAACCGATTCCATCCGGGTTATTAGGACCAATTCGCCTGGTCTCGCAACCAATGCCTTAGTCCAACGACACAAAGTCGTGGCCAACCCAACCCGTGAAAATGACGCGTGCTGGTTAGTCCACTTAAAATTGTGGAATTTCTTGCATTCCCTTTTGGAAGGGATATAATGGCCGCCCAAATAGAGTAATCGTGGCCCCCGTGGCCGACGCTTTTTCTCTTCCGTTTCCCCGAACTGAAGGGCTGTGAAAGGCGTTTCACCGAAGGCTCCGCCCAAACAAGTAAAGACTCATTCTGTGAGAACGAGGAGAATAAAACCATGCGTTTGCTCTTGACTATCACTGTCATCATCCTCAGCGCTGTCGTTACGTTTGGTCAGACCAATAAGGGAAGCATCAGTGGAACCGTCACTGATAGCAATGGTGCCCAGGTACCGGGCGCCACGATAACAGTTACCAATCTGCGCACCGGTCAGAAGGTGTCTGTGACGAGTAGCGAGTCAGGCGGGTTCAGTGTGCCGTCACTCGATCCAGTCACCTACAGCATTGCCGTAGAAGCCAAGGGCTTCAAGAAAGCCGTCATCGAACCAATAAAAGTGGATACAGCCGCTGTCGCAACCGCGAATGTGACGCTGGAAGCAGGTTTGGTTTCGGAACAAGTAATGATCACTGCCGATGCGCCATTGATCAATGCTGATAACGGAACGACGAGTCAAACTATAACGTCACGCCAACTTCAAGACGTTCCATTGAACAATCGCAGCGTTCTCGATCTCGCTCTCACTGCTCCTAACGTTACGGGCGATGCAGGCAGTGAAGATCCAGAAGTGACATCGGGTCAGCCCGTTCCGGGTTTCAACTTGAATTTGAATGGCGGTCGCGCCGGCAGCACATCAATTCTCGCGGATGGCGTTAACAATACTGGCGTCGGTATCGCACGTGCTGTGGTGAGTTTTACGCCGGAGACAGTGCAGGAGTTTACCGTTCAAACTTCGGTATTCTCGGCTGAGTTCGGCAACACATCTGGTGGTGTAATCAACGTGACCACAAAGTCCGGCTCGAACAGCTTCAACGGAGTCGCGCTTTGGTATCACCGCAATCCAGAATTCAATGCGATCCCCTTTACGATCGGGACTGCCCCGCGACCGAATAACAACCTTCGTTACAACCAGGTTTCATTGACTGTGGGCGGTCCAATTATCCTGCCAAAGTTTGGCGAGGGCGGCGACCATTTCTACAACGGCAAGAACAAAAGTTTCTTCTTCTTCGCGTATGAACCGCGGTGGCGGCAAGATTTCGTTACATCGACCGGTTTGGTACCTGATGCAACTCAACTATCAGGTAACTTCAACAACCTGGTGAGAACAGCAGCCGGCGTGGTTCCGGCGAGTGTTGCGAGTCAGCTTGGACTCACTTCGCTGGGTACGACTGCTGCGACTATCTACCAGCAATTCGTGCTCTTCCAAGGCAAGCTGGTGCCGATTCAATTGGCGACGGGAAATCAGTACTGCCAGTTCAACGATCCGCGACGGCTTCTCGTCAACCAGGTATATCAGGGCGTGACGTTGCAAACACCGCAATGCACCGGGGCGATCAATGCCAGCCCGAATCCACTTCTTAACATTATTCCCGCGGAGTTCATTGATCCAGCTGGTCGCCAGGTGCTTTCTAACATGCCACCAGCCGGTAACTACTTCCTCGATAACGGCAATGTCCGGAACTTTTTCCTTCAGCGCTCAGTTACTCAAGACGAGACCCGTTACACACTGCGACTGGACCACAGCTTTACGGACAATGCGAAGGTCAATTTCCGCTTCACGAAAACCCCAGCGATCGGCATCCGCGGTGCGGGCGGCGATATTAATGGCAACGCGGGCGTGTTTAGCGACGCGAAGCAATATCTGCTCGGCTTCAACAACATCATTACTCCGACATTCGTTAACGATCTTAGGCTTAGCTACACCCGTGGGAACTTCAGTGAAGATTATTCTCCGGAGTTCGCAATCAAAAGTGGACGAAGCTACGCGGGTGACCTCGGACTCCCTCATCTTACGCAGGGTGGCATCCCCTTGTTCCTGATCGCGCGTGACAATAATTACGTAAACGCCGATATCGGATCAGCCGCATCGACAAACAACTTCAACGTCGAACAGCGCTACAGCGTTAATGACATTGTCTACTGGACAAAGGGGAATAACACGTGGAAGTTCGGCGTGGATTACAATGATGCGCGGCTGACCGCGACGCCTTTCTTCGCCGCATCCGGAGGAAGATGGGACTTTCGCGTTGTGAATACGAGTAGCAATCGAGGCACCGGTACTGCAAACGGGGGAAACACGGTAGCCAGCACGTTGATTGGCGTTCCAAACTCCGTCGATATTCGACCACTGATTTTCGACTACGACTACCGCTGGAAGAGTTTCGCGGGCTTTGTACAGAACGATTGGCGCGTTCGTCCTAATCTCACTCTCAACCTTGGCCTGCGATATTCGCTGCAGTTGCCACGTGAGGAACACCACAATAACCAGGGTGTGTTCAGGCCTGACTTGGCCCAGCCTTTTGCTCTGACTGACGCTCAGCGCCGAACACTAGCAACGAATTTGGGTGTTCCGGCTACGACGGCGATTCCAGCCTCGGTGCCCACATCCATAAACGTCGTGCCCTTTGCTTTTGCGGGTCGTGGCGGGCGTTCGAAATACCTGGTCCCAACCGACTATTGGGGTTTCGAGCCGCGCTTCGGGTTCGCGTGGAGTCCGAAAATGAAAATTTTTGGCCTCGACCTCGAGAAGCGATCCCTGGTTGTTCGAGGCGGCTACGGTGTTTCGCACGCGACGCTCACCGGCAACAATCGCACGCCGAATCCGGATTTCGGCGGCTTCGTCAATGTTGGAACAGTCGCTGCCGGCTCTGCAGTTGGTGGTACGCCCGATCCGACGCAGCCAATTCGCTTGTCGGGCAATGCGCCGTTACAGGTAGCGGTGAGCAATCTTGATGCAGTTCTCGGAACCGATTCGAACGGGTTGGTTTTCCTGAAGAGCCTTGGCATCCCCGGATTTGCGGTGGGTACTGGCGGAACCGACGCGAGTGGCAAAGTACCGAGGGTGCAGAATTGGAATCTCTCATTTCAATTTGAGCCAATCAAGAACACGGTTGTTGAGGTAGCTTACGTCGGCAACAGGTCGACTCATCTCTTCCTTCCTTTCGTGAACATCAATCCGCGTAACGTTGACGCGGTTGAGCAATTGGAATCATCGGGTTTGTGTGCGACTTGCCCCAACGTTGATGCTACTACGCTGATCGCCGATCCACTTCAACGTACGAATCTTCAAGGCTCAGTGATTACCGTTTCGCGCGCCAGCATCTTTAGTTCGTTTGCCGGTTTCGATCCGCTCAACACCTATTACGATGATAGGGGAAGTTCAATCCGACATGCGGGTTATATCGATATCCGTCGTCGCGTGAGCAGAGGCGTCACCTTTACCGCCAATTACACCTACGCGAAGAGCCTTGACACAGCTTCCGATGCGAGCCCCGATACCCGAACGTTATCGACTGGTCAGGCGCGTCCACAGGCGGCGCTCGGTGGTGACCTGGCACAGGATCGAGCAATTTCTACTTTTGATATCAAGCACAACTTCACGGCGACGGGTATTTGGGACATTCCCTTTGGCCGCGGCCGTAAGTACATGAGCAACCCTAATGGCTTGGTTGATGCGCTGGCCGGAGGATGGATAGTTTCCGGCGTACTGCGTTTGCCCGGTGGTCTCCCATTCCTGCCGTTCATTACCGATCCGAACAAACTTGGTGGCGTGCTTTTCAATCGGTATGTGAGACCCGACTTGGTTCCGGGAGTTCCAATCCGCAATCCGTTGTGGAAGCGAGACTGTCCAACTGGTAGTTCGGCACCACCATCAGGCTGCGAACCTTTCATTAATCCGGCAGCATTCATGCGGCCGGTGAAGGGAACGCTTGGCAATGCTCCGCGGTCGATGGACATTCGCTCGCCACGCCAGGAGTACTTTGATTTTTCACTGTCGAAGGACTTCCCGATGCCGTTTATTGGTGGCGAAGGAAAACGAAGGATCAACTTTAGAGTTGATCTTATCAATGCTTTCAATCATCCGAACCTCCGCTACAACAACACTGGCAACACTCCGTTTGGTCTCGGTACATTCCCAACTGAAATTACTAATGAGGCCGTCAGCGGAGTCAATCAACCAATTACGGCTGCCGAATACAACACCTGGGCTTCGTTCAATGGCCAGCCCGCGGCTACAACTCCCGCAGGCGCTGCACAGTTGGCCGCGATACGTGCGAACGTTAATGCGACGCGTCAACCTGGACCACTTGGTCCACAAACCGGCAACTTGCCCTTAGACTTCTTCCACGTCCCGCTGCCGCAAGGCTTTGCGACACGAGATCCATTGTCTTTTGACATCAGAAATCTCGATGGGTTCAGGCTTTATCGCGTTCGTCAGACATACGATAGCAACTTCGGATCGCTCGCTGGTTCCAGTTCAATACTGCTGCCGCGTTATCTTCAGTTCGGAATTCGAGTTTACTTTTAGAACGCGGTCGAGGTGCATTAGCTGGATTCAGTAGCCCGACACGTCGGGTTAGCGGACGGCCACCACTCAACACGTGATATCAATAGCACCGCATGCTCCGAAGTTGAGTCTTAGCCGTCCGCTACCGCGCACGGTACTGATGAATAGTGGCGAAGCGTTGATCCAAAAGGCGGTGGCCGAATAGCGCCGCCGCCTTTTCAATATCTACTGAGGTAGGTGAGATGAAACTTACTGCAATTCTCATTGGCTTACATTTGCTTGCGGTCACCGCGGTTGCCCAACAATCGGATCCACCGCGCGAATGGATCGATCCCGACACTGGCCACCGCGTGATTCGTTTGTCCGACGAACCGGGCAGCGCGAGTTTGTATTTTCATCAAAACCCCTACACGCCCGACGGACAGAAACTTCTGATCACAACTCCTACGGGACTTTCAACAATCAACTTAAAGACTCGCGCGATCGAGAAAGTCGTAGATGGCCGTGTTGGTGTGATTATCGTCGGCCACAAAAGCGGTCAGGTCTATTACACGCGCACGGTGACAAACAATGGTGTTCGATCAATCACAGTTTATGCGACCGATCCGAACACAAAGGCGACACGTGAGATCGCGAAGTTACCCCCGGGCGCATCCGTTTCAAGTGTCAATGCGGACGAATCGTTACTGGCGGGAATCATTGATGATAAAGCGGTAGCCGCGATCAAAGAAGGCCGACCACCAGCGCCACCTCAGCCGTCACGCGGCGATGCTTATCCTGGCAAAGGTCAGATGATGGAAGATCGCCTGGCAGAGAGAAGACCGCTGCAACTCATCACCGTCAACACCAAAACTGCTGAAATAAAAACACTGCTGCGCGGCACTGACTGGTACAACCACATACAATTCTCACCAACCGATCCGACGCTGCTGATGTATTGCCATGAAGGTCCCTGGCACAAAGTTGATCGCACCTGGATCATTCGCACAGACGGGACTCAATTAACCCAGATTCACCGGCGCACAATGCTGATGGAGATCGAGGGTCACGAATGGTTT
>DATJKB010000488.1:0-2696 GCA_035491875.1 Pyrinomonadaceae bacterium
CTCGAACATTGCGTACGAGGGCTTCCACTTCCAAGGATCTCTCAGGTGGCAGCACCTCGGTCATCACGTTGATATTCGCCCGTAGGTATTCTCCGCTCGTATCGACTGAGTTGATCTGCGCACGTGCGAGGCCCTGCACCAGAATCCTGATGCGGCCATCAGGAAGTTTCAGCATGCGCATGATCACAGCCGCCGTGCCAACCGAGTAGAGATCGTCTGCGGCGGGTTCTTCCTTATCCAGGTCTTTCTGAGAAGCGAGCAGGATCATTCGATTGTCAGCCAGTGCCTCGTCAACGGCCCGTATCGACTTCTCGCGCGACACAAACAGCGGAACAATCATGAACGGATAGATAACGATATCGCGCAGCGGCAGAACCGGCAGCTCAGTTGGTATCTGAAGTTGCTGGTCCGTCTCGGTAGTGTCTATTGCTTCAGTAAACTCTGGCTCTTTAGGTGTGACCATGATGATTCCTTTTAGGAACTTCTACGCTTGCTCGTTTGCGTCTAGTACCTTGACGCGGTATTCCCCTCCCCTTCGATCTTCAATTTTGGGGAGACGTATTCTAAGAATCCCGTTCTTCAATTCTGCCGTGGCATCGCGAACGCTGATGGTCCATCGCAGGTGCACTACTCTGCTGAACTTGCCGTAGCTTCGTTCTGAACATAGATACGAGACGATGCGACGTCGCGCCGGCCGTCGTTTCTTTTCTCCCCACACGCGCAGTTTCGCGTTAGACAAACCGATATTGATCTGTTCTGCAGCAACTCCCGGCAGTTCAAGGCGGATGTAGATCGCGTCGCACGCTTCACAGAGATCGACGGGTGGCGCCCACTCTCCTGAGACCAACGGACTCTCCGCTTCCATCGCCTCCTGGAGTGCGGCATACAGGCGTCCAACACGATCACGCAGTCGTTGAAGTTCGAGCCGCTCAAGTCCTGTTGCTGTAATCGGTTTAATCATGGGTGCCAATTACTTTTGCTGCTGCCTACGTTCGCGCGCTATCCCTTTCGCCCGGCAGCCCCTCCTTGACGTGTTCTAACCAGATGCTTCAGTTCCGTCATGAATTCTGAAACATCCTCGAATTCAAGATACACCGAAGCAAACCGAACGTAAGCAACTTTATCCAACTCCTTCAGGCGTCGCATGATCATCTCGCCGATTTTACTGGTCGGACGCTCACGCTCGGGTGACTCCTGCACATACTTTTCTATTGCATTAACAATGCTCTCAAGCTTCGACGAAGGTACCGGACGTTTTTCACATGCGCGCAACAATCCCGCCATGACCTTGTTGCGATCAAACGTTTCGCGGCGTCCATCCTTCTTGACGACCATGTAGGGGATTTCATCGATTCGTTCGTAAGAGGTGAAGCGTCGCTCACAACGAAGACATTCTCGTCTTCGACGAATGGCGTCACCCTCGCGGGACTCGCGCGAATCGACAACTTTGTCTTCCAGGTATCCGCAGAATGGACATTTCATCTAGATGTGAACCTCTCCAAAAGGGTTCTTAAATCTCAGTCGCCAGCCGTATCGGGCTGAACCTTACGAATAAGCTCACCACGCGAAGTAGTTTCGTCCTCAACTGGTCGGTCAGAAACAAGCGAGCGCAGTTTGGAAAAACTCAGATCCCCGCGGATGAAGTAGAAAAAACCGAAAAGCAAAGCAGGACCAAAATCGATCACGTGCATCACGATCGAAACGGCAGCGGCGGTGTCACGCTCGACACCAAGAAACAAAAAACCGGCGGCAGTAGCCGCATGAAATGCGCCGGCTGCTCCGCCAGGAGTGGGCACCAATGAGCCCGCCATGGACCAACCTAACACAAAGACGGTCTCCGAAAGTCCGAAGTTGAGACCGAATGCGCGGATTACCAGGAGATTCGCAATCGTTATCGACAACCAAACCAAGGCGGTCCAACCGATCGTTTCAGCCAGTTCCCTGAAGTTCACCAGAACGCGCAGGGCTTGAGCCAGTTGTTGAAGCAATCGTAGGATTAGTTTGCTAAGCCGATTCGGAATAAATTGCCAGCGCGAAAACAAACGTGTGAATCCCGCAATCACGGCGTCCGACTTTTTTCTGAACCACGCCAGACACACAACAGCTACTCCGGCTACGGCTAGCAGTACAAGACCTGCAATTCGAACCCGGTTAAAGTCGGCGATCAAGGCGCCCGAGGGCCTGAACCAAATGAGATTCACCGCGAACATCAAAACCAGCGCGACGATGTCGTAAATCCGCTCAACCATAATCGTCACGAATGAGGCGCTCGGACGCACGCGTGGATCACGCATCGGTAAAACGACAGGGCGGACAATTTCCCCGGTTCGGCCCGCGAGAAAAACCGCGCCGAATCCAACTGTTGTGGCGGCAAATAAGTCTGAAAGTCGCGAAGGAACGAGAGGTTTTAGCAGAGCACCCCACCGCAATGCTCGAAAAAGGTATGCAACCGAAATGACCAGCACTGCGAGCAACAGCAGATAAATATTGGCATGACTAACTGCGCGGCGGACTTCAATCCAGTCGAGCTTTCGTCCAAACCACCACAGTAGCCCTATGGCAAGCAGGCAAAGAAAGCCAAATTCAATGTACTTTCGATAGATCGAGCGTTTCAAGTTCTTCAGTTCAAGCGAGGTAATCCCAACAAGAAAACTTGACTTTCGACCAAGTCAAACCACAACATGTTGGGTCGGTGC
>DATJKB010000489.1:0-9542 GCA_035491875.1 Pyrinomonadaceae bacterium
GTTTTCTCCGAAAGCGGAAAGTGCGCGCGCTCGATGGACTGACTTTGTCAGTCGAAGGTGGTCAGATCTTTGGATTCCTCGGTGCAAATGGCGCCGGCAAGACAACAACGCTGAAACTTCTGATGCGTCTGATTTTTCCAACAGCCGGAAGCGCCAGCATTCTCGGTCAGGACTTTCAGAACGTCAGTGTGCATCAACGCATCGGCTATTTGCCCGAGAATCCGTACTTCTACGATTATCTAACTGCGCGCGAGTTCTTGGATTACTGCGCACAACTCTTCGGTCTCGATGCTGCTGTACGCAGAAAACGCGCGGCCGATCTACTGGCTCGCGTACGGCTTGATGAAAAGCGCTGGGACACTCAACTGAGAAAATTCTCGAAGGGCATGTTGCAAAGGGTTGGATTAGCGCAGTCGATCATCAACGATCCGGAAATTGTTTTCCTGGATGAGCCGATGAGCGGACTCGATCCGATTGGCCGCCGCGAGGTGCGCGATCTAATTGCGTCGCTCAGACAAGAAGGCAAGACAGTTTTCATGTGTTCGCACATCCTGTCAGACATTGAAGTGCTGTGCGACCGTGTAGCGATACTGCGAGGCGGGAAGTTGGTCCAACAGGGTCGTTTAGATGACTTGCGTCAGCAGTCTTCCGGCGACCATCAGGTTGAGATCGTTGTCTCGGGCGTTGATCGGGCGTCGCTCTCTGCTCAATTGACGACTCAGGGAACGTTTGCAATCTCCGAAACTCCGGGTGGACTGCGGATCGAAGTTCCTGAAGAAACTCATGTAGACACTGTAATAGCCGCCTTGCGGAAGTCGGGCGGCAATCTGGTTTCCGTGCAGCCGATCAGACAATCGCTCGAGGAGCTGTTTGTGGGCCAAGATGAAAGAGCAAAGAGGTAAGTGGTAAGCGCAGCGCTTGGCTCTTCGCTCTTACCTCTTAGCCCTTCGCTCTCAGCGTCAATCGATACAACACAAACCGGCCCAGCACTTCACCTCTGTCACGTTCATACCAGCGGTCGATGTTTTCATAACTCGGTTCGCTATCTTTACTGACGACGAGATATTTCAATCGCGGCTGCGTTGCTTGATCGCGGCCAAAAGCACTGGAGTACGCGTTGTACTCCGCAACGCGTGTGCGCAGCTCTTCCGGTGTGATTGGGCTTGCGTTGCCACGCGTGACGGGGCTTAATCGATAGTAAGGAAACAAGCCTGCGTAGAACGTCCAATCACTACGATCGATCTCGTTGTAGATCTTCTTCTCATCAAAGCCGAGATAATAGAGTTGCTTGAAGAACCGCTCGCGATTCTCTGTTTCAGTCACGCCCGGAAAGATGAGCATGTGTGGTGCCCAAAGCGGCACTTGTGGCGCATCCGTCGGTAAACGATCTGCAGCCTTTAGATCCGACACTAATACGACCTGAAAATCGCCTTCCAAAGTCCCATCACTAAAAGCCAGTTCAGCGAGACGATTAGCAACGACACGGCCATCATCGATGTGGGCGTTGTAAGCTAGATTCAGTGTCGTAGCTAGCCCCACTTCACCAACCGCCCATACAAGAGCTAAACACGCGATTACAAGTAGACGGCTGTTTGTCCACCACCGTCCTGTTACAAAGAACACGGCGAGCAACACAGCAACTCCGGAACAGTAATTCGCGATGAACCACTCGTAGTGAAACGGCTGCAAGGATCGTCCAGTTACGATCTGCTGGTTGAAGACAGCAATGATGCTGAACGCTAAAGACGCAACAAACAGGACGCGCGGATCCCGAACTGCGATTACGCGTCGCAGCATGCCAATCGCTAACACCATTAGCGAAACCGCGGCGACAATCTCCGGCAGACGGAATAAATCAGGCCGATGAGTGAAGACTAGTGCCTGGGCGGTATCGATAGTGCTCGCCCTGTTTGAAAGCATCCAGAAGTAAACAACCAACACAGGAACAGCAATCACTCCGATAATCAGCAGAACCATCAGCGTTCGCCGTCGGTCCTCCTTGCGCACGATGAGCCAGAGTGTAAGGACGCAAATCAACCATGCAGCCGCTGCGGTCCATAAAAAGAAATAAGTAAAAACGAGGACGCCAAACGCCACTGCGGCCGCTGCTGCTGCACTTAATGACTTTCGGCCGCTTGAACTCGTCAATGAGATCCAGACGAGTGCGCAAATCATGAAGAAGAGGGGAAACCCGAGCGCGGGCTGATAGAAACGCAAGAAGGGCAGATGAAAGAGCGACGGTGGGTAGACCGCGTCGGATATCCACTGCGGAATCAGAAATGGCCGCTTCATCAGATAGCGAATCATTCCCTGCCCTGCCAGGAGTGTTCCGAATCCGAGGATAAAACAAACAGCAAGAGCACCTAGACGACGGTCGGCAGACACGATCGAAACCAACCAAAGAATCACCAACGCACTCACAATCGCGATGACAACAGGCGCGACAATAAAGACGGTGCTTGCGCTCAAGCCAAACGCGCGTGCGGGAACGGCCAGCGCATACGCGGGAAGCATTTGGATGGAGAAAAGAGATTCGGGAGCGCGCGCGGCGGCAGAGTCCTGGCGACCGGTGTAAGGATCGTTCCGGCGCGGACGGCCGCGAATCAACGAGGCAACATATGTAGAGTAGGCGACTTCGTCGGTGTGTGTGATCGCATTTGTACCGTGCCATTCACGGCCGCGATCGATGATGAACCAGAGCTGAGGGACAAGCGCAAGCAGGGCGATCGCAACTACAGCGGCCACGCCCCATCGCGTTTGGTTGCGCTCAGTTTTCATCAAGTAGGTTTGTGAGTGTTAGCGAACGCTGCGATGAAGCTAATAAATACAAACTGTCTCACTAGTTCTTGAATCTGAAGCCGGTGATTTCCATGTGAATGTTCGCGCGATCATCTGTCTCAGTCATGCCATCAAGCACAACTTGCACTTGTAGCGTTTTGTTTGGCGCCAGCTCACTTACACCCTGCGCTGCTGAAGGGAGAACCACTACGGTTCGCTGTTTCAAAGGTTGGTTCTGATGATCGATAACTGCACCGCGAATCTCAATACCTGACAGCGTCTTGCCGGAAAAGTTTCTGACTATGGTCGTAAGCGTCATGACGATGTCCCCTAGCGCACGTCGTCCTTCGGTCGCTTCGGGTTCATCCAACATGATCTTCGAGTGATACTGCTCAAACTCCGGTGATCCCGGTCTTATCGCTCCTGCAAGCGTAGGTGGCGCAACGGTACCCCCACCAGTCGCGCGCATCAGGAAATAGAACAGCACCGCGATTATTACAGCAGCAATTATTGCGACAACGATGATCAGCGTGCGCGATTCATTCTTTGTCGTTGCGCTCTTGTCGGAAGGTGTCATGGTGCGTGGCGTGGATTGTAAATTCCGTAAAACCGATTTGCAATTACTTCGCGACCTTACGACCACCCAACAAGCTCGCAATCAAAGTCTCCAGCGAAGCGAAGTCGATGGGCTTTGTAACATAGCCATTACATCCGGCCGCCAGCGCCTCTGCCTGAAAGTCGGCTGTGTCGTGTGCCGACACCGCGATGATTGGAGTCTTTTCCGCTGCAGGAATCTTGCGTATCAATCTGGTCGCAGCCAGACCGTCGATTATCGGCAGGCTCAGGTCCATGAGGATCAGTTCCGGACTTTCCTCTTCCGCAAGGCGCACAGCCTCCTGGCCATTGCGGGCCTCGACAACGCTGTAGCCCACCATTTCGAGCAACCGTCGCATCATGTAACGGTTGTCCTCGGTGTCTTCCACGAGCAACACCTTGGCCTCTATTTGCTCAGTCGGCATGTAATGGCCCTCGCCCTTTCGCAAAGTAGTTAGGCGTCTGAGGGCGCCCAAGTTGTTGATTTTACTGTATCACTAGAATACGCCGGAAATTTTTGGTAACATCCCGCACCGAAACACAACACAGCTGGACGGGCTGTAAGAGTTTAATCAGTACACTCGTCTCGGATGTGTCATTCCCCTTCGCTTACAACGACCCGATAGAGAAAGACACAGATGGTGCCCATACTGTCGCGAACAGAGGATAAAGGTACGCTTCAAGAGCTGGGCAGGGCGTCAATCCAAATCGTTCACGACCTCAAGAACCAACTGAATGGTCTCAAACTCTATGCCACTTTCCTTCGGAAGCGCTTAGAGAAGAGTGAGCGACCTGAAGATGAACTTGAGACGATTAGCAAACTCATTAGTGGGCTGGATCGGGCCGCAGTCGATTTGTCGACCATCGTCGAATATGGAAGAAAGGTTGAGTTGAAGACGCAGCCAGGCCTCGACATTCAGAAGCTACTGCGAAGCGTCTGTGCCAGCGTCGGACCTCCTGAGTTCGTTTGCGACCCGGACGCACCTGCACTTGTAGGCGAATTTGATTCAACGAAGTTGACCGATGCCCTTAAGTGGATTTCGGCAGGAACCTTGAGATATGCGCCGAATGGCGAGGAGACTCAGCCAATCACACTCAAGTTAAGGCGTAGCCTGGATGATAAGAATCACGCTGAAATCGAGTGGGCTGGACTTACCGGACTCGACCACGATCCTTTTCATTCCTTTGCGGGCACGGACGAGATCCGGATGTCGTTGGCAGGAAAAATTATTGAAGCTCATGGCGGGTCAGCAAGCTTCGCCGGCGAGCGCGTTGTTGTAACACTCCCATTGTCTGAATAGGCGAAACTTCTTTTTAGAGGAAGGTACGATGAGCCCTCAAGCTACAGCGAGTTCCAGAGAGGAGAAAAAGGTGGACAATAAAGAGGTGCGGATCCTCGTCGTAGACGACGAGCCGATGATGGCTGATTCCCTGCGCCAAAACTTTATGGAAGAAGGTTATGCGGTGGATACCGCAGCGACAGGTGCGGCGGCTATCGAACTGTTTGATCAAGGTGGACATCATCTGGCGATCTGCGATCTGCAACTGCCCGACATGGATGGTCTCGAAGTGATGCGTCACATGAAAGACGCGCGACCGACTACGGAAGTTATCGTCGTCACTGGTTACGGAACGGTGCAAAAGGCCGTCGACGCAACCAAGGCCGGCGCGTTCTACTTCGTTGAGAAGCCGTTTGATTTTGAAGAGCTGCAGCCGCTGGTTGAAAAGGCGCTCGAACGTCGCGAGCTCGTTGCAGAAACTGCGAACATGCGACGCCAGCTTTCAACACGAGCGGAGTACTTCAATATCATTGGCGCATCGAAGCCTATGCAGACGATCTACGAGACGATTGAGTCAGTAGCAAAGTCAGATGCAAACGTGCTGATCGTGGGTGAATCAGGAACAGGAAAAGAATTGATCGCGAACGCGATCCACTACAACTCGCTTCGTTCGAAGAAGCCGTTCATCAAAGTTAACTGCGCAGCTTTGCCGAAGGAGCTAATCGAGTCGGAACTCTTCGGCCACACGAAGGGCGCATTCACTGGTGCGCACGCTGACAAAGAAGGATTGGTCCAACATGCGGCGGGCGGTTCGCTCATGCTCGATGAAATTGCCGAGATGCCCGTCGAACTTCAGCCGAAGTTGCTGCGCGTGCTGCAGGAGAGAAGTTATCGAAAAATAGGCTCAGAAAAGACGTATGCAGTGGATTTCCGTTTGATTTGCTCAACGAATCGACCTCCCGCAGACGCGATTCGCGATGGATTACTACGTGACGATCTGTTCTATCGCATTTCAACCATCACGATTCATGTGCCGCCCCTGCGCGAGCGGAATGAAGATATTCAGTTGCTGACTGAGCACTTCCTGCACATGTACGCACAGAAGTATGAGCGTCCGATCACCGGCGTTTCGCAGGCGGCATACCAGCGACTGTTTGGTCATCCATGGCCGGGAAATGTAAGAGAGTTGCAAAACGTCATAGAACGCGCCGTGTTACTGGCGAAAGACGTGCGCATCGAACCAATTGATTTGCCATTTGAAGATGGAACCATGCCGGAAGGCTCTTCGGCCGCGAGCGGCTGGGATGTGCCGCCCAACATGACTCTCGAAGATATTGAGCGGCTCGTGATTGAAAGGACGTTGCAGCGCACAGGAGGCAACAAACAGGCAGCAGCCAACCTACTGGGCATCTACCGGCCAAGGCTTTACAGCAAGATCCGTAAGTACAACATCGACGTTCCAGCGCTGGTGTCCACGAACTGAAGACTGTCAATCGTGAATAGGGAATCGTGAATCGAACGGGACAACGACTCACGATTCAACATTCACCGATTTACCATTTCGATTCACTATTCACGATTCACTATTCACGATTTACGATTTACGAACAAAGTGACTCCCGCCAATTCCCTCGAACCATCTCGTCTACGAAGCATTGATGCTTTACGCGGTATCGCAGCGATGGGAGTCGTCTTCTATCACTGCATAGGTCAGGGCGCGAGCCTACTGCCTGACAACTTTCTCCGCTATCCCATCCAGTTGATCCAACTCACGAGCTCGTTCGGCTATATCGGCGTGTTCCTGTTTTTTGTCATTTCGGGATTCTGCATTCATCTTCAATGGGCGCGCACTCAAGCCTCAGGAGTGAAACCTGCAATTCAGTTTGGTTCATTTTGGAAGAGACGAATTCGCCGTCTTTATCCGCCGTACATCATTGCGCTCGCTTTCTACCTGTTGCTGACAGCATGGTCTATAGGCATCGACGTTAGTCACTTCTTTATCTACGACGTATTGATGCATCTGTTAATGCTGCACAACCTTGATCCGCAAACTTGCTACAGCATCAACGGCGTGTTTTGGACTCTGGCGATCGAAGAGCAGCTATATCTTGCGTATTTCCTGTTGCTGTTTTTGCGGCGACGCTGGGGTTGGACTACAACACTGGGCGTCTGCCTGGCGGCGCGACTGGGGTGGATGATCTTTAGTCACATGTTTTGGCGGCAAACTGGAGTTGGCGTTCCAGTTCCGGAAGCGGCAGCTTCCCACTGGTTCACATGGGCGCTCGGGGCCATCGGCGTTGAAGCAATGTTTGGATTGATTCAACTACCGAAGTGGCTGAGGAATCTTTGGCTCGCCGGCATCCTGGTGGTGGCGGCGTCTGCTCTATCGCATTTCTTGCCGAGTATTCCAAAAGACACGTTCTGGCATAACGTCAGTTGGTTCCTGCTGCATCCGATGTGGGGTCTTGGTTTCTTTATGCTGGTGAACCGCGCTGTGATCGCAGAGCGTGGCTGGATCGAGAAGTTAACGATTCCCTGGGTGGTCGGCGCATTCGCAACCCTCGGCGTGTTTTCTTATTCAATCTACCTGACACACGAGCTGGTCATTATGCAATCGTGGCGGTTTGTCGAACACTGGCTGCCGCCACTCGCGAATACATTTTTGGTCGTGGTCCCGGCAACGATTTTGTTTGCGTGGATCTTCTTCTGGTTCGGCGAACGGCCGTTCATGAGAAAACGCGCGACTGCAACAGAAGATGCGACCGTTCAGAAGGATGAGCAGCAAAAAGATCGCCCGCAAGAAATCACACCTATTACGCAGCTGGAACCCGAATCGGCTTAGGTAGGGACACCACCCGCTTCAGCGGCGTGGAGATTCAACTTGAACCTACGACTGATTATTTCCCATTCTCCCCAGGCTTTAGCCTGGGGGTCGGCGCCACTCTTAATAACGGAAACCATTTCAATGGTTTACTAAGCTACCTCGTAATCCACACGCTCTCAGCAAACCGTTGAAACGGTTCAATGAAATTCAAAGCGTGCTGCAACCCCAGGCTAAAGCCTGGGGAGAATGAGAAATCTACGGGTAGGTTGAAATTGAAGCTCCATCCCGAGCGGTCGGGACTGAAGCAGGTGGTGGCTTACGCAGAATTAGTCCAACTGGTAGGTCGCCACACTCGTTGGAGTCTCGAAGCATCGCACTTTGTAGATTTGTACACGATCGTCGCTCACCTGGCGTGAGACACGCTCGAGGACATACTTGGCAAGGTTCTCCGCCGAAGGTTGTAGTTCATCAAAAGGTGGCAGCTCGTTGATGTTCCGGTGATCCAGATATTGCACCACTTCATCCGCAGCGGCCTTCAACTCAACAAAGTCAACGAGCAATCCGATGTTGTCGAGTTCCCGACCACGCGCGTAGATCTCAATTTTGTAGTTATGGCCGTGCAGGTTCTCACACTTTCCTTTGTAGCCCCGCAGTTGATGCGCGCTCGAGAAATTACGCTCAATCATTACTTCAAATTGTCCGGGCATAGGTTGAGTCTAAGGTGAGGGGTCTGTACTGGCAAGTCAAGAATCGGCCGCAGATTTTCGCAGATAAACACAAATAAGAACAAGACAAAACGCTTACTGGTTTGCCTTGTCTTATTCTGATCTGTGTTTATCCGCGTGAATCTGCGGCTTTAACTTCCTGCTTAAATACACTGGCAAGATCTTCTATCTCAGAAGTTATTCGACACTTCGGCAGGCTCTTCAGAAATGTCCGACCATACGGCTTCGTGCGGAGACGTGGATCCAAAACAGCCAGCACGCCACGATCTGTTGTGCTCCGTATCAGTCTTCCAAGTCCCTGCTTCAAGGCTATGATCGCCTGTGGCACGCTGTACTCGTGAAAACTCGAGCCGCCCATGTCTTCAATGTATCGCTGGCGCGCTGCCACAATCGGATCGGTCGGTACGGCGAACGGCAACTTGTCGATGATGACGCATGATAACTGTTCGCCTCGCACATCAACTCCCTGCCAGAAACTCGACGTCGCAAAGAGCACGGCATTTGGTGTTTCGCGAAACGTCTTTAAAAGCTGGCCCTTTGAGGCTGTGCCCTGCAACAAACTCGGGTAATCGATCTCCGGACTAACCTGTTCGTACAACGCCTGCATCCCGGCAACGCTTGTCGAGAGAACAAACGCACGACCTTCAGTGGCATTGAGAATCCGGATCACTTCCGTTGCGCACGCCGGCGACCAATCGCGCGATCTCGGATCCGGCATCTTTGGTGGCAGATAAAGAATCGCTTGCGACTCATAATCAAATATCGACTCGGCGATCAGGTCATCGGCAGCGTCCAAACCCAATCGATCACGGATAAATGCAAAGTTGCCGCCGCTCGACAGTGTGGCTGAGGTCAACACCACGGTCGGTATCTCATCAAACAATTTATCTTGCAGTAGACCGGAAACATCTATCGGCGATGCCCGGAGGAAGATGCCGCGATTTCGACGTTCAGTCCAATAGACAAACTTCTTGTCGCTCCCTGTGACAATGAATTGCAAATCGAATCGTACTTGACGTATGCGCCTAACGAGGTTCTCCACTTCCGGTGGTTTCTCTTTTATTCCATCGAGCGTTGTTTCGACGCGCATGAGTGCGCCTTCAAGAGCGAGATACAAATCCCCGAGCGGCGTGGAAGTGAAACCGCCATCTCTGTTTCTTGTCGCAAATGTTCCCGGCACGATCGGGTAGCGACCGCCTTCATCGCCGCGTCCTTCACGAAAGCCCATCCAAAAGCTATCGGCGAAAGTTGATAAACGTGACGCGCTTCTGGTCACTTCACGATCTGTTTCTGAGTCTTCAATTCGCAGCATTCCGACATCGCGAATCAGATCGTCGATTT
>DATJKB010000490.1:0-5641 GCA_035491875.1 Pyrinomonadaceae bacterium
GCCATCATGAGTGATGGCTCACTCGCCGTGGGAACCGGAGACACTGGTAAGCTCTATCGGGTCACGGCCGCCGGGGCGAAACCTGAGGCTTCACTTCTCGTCAGCACCAATCAAACACATGTCATTTCGCTTACCGTCACCGCGCAAGGCGACTTAATTGCCGGAACCGATTCGGGCGGACTTGTATTGCGCATCTCGCCTGAAGGAAAAACGTTCGCGTTGTTCGACACGCAGCTGCGCGAGATTCACGCGCTGGCACCGGCTCCGGACGGTTCGATTTATGCGCTTGCGTTGAGCGATGCTGCCGCCCCGACTCGAGGTTCGGGGACACCGATACCCGCACCTTCCACAGGTGAAGGTCAAACTCCCTCGACGTCCGTCACAATCACCGCGATCGACGAAAGTGGCGTGCCACTTCAAAACCAACCTGCAGCGGCCAAGAGTCGCAACGATGTGAGCAGCGCGCGAAGCGCTGTTTTTCGAATACTCCCTGACGGCGCGACAGACGTTGTATGGAGTTCATCAACTGTCACTGCTTTTTCGATCGCACCTGCTCTTGAGCCTGGCAGAGTTTTGATCGGGACTGCTGATAAGGGGCGGGTATATTCAGTCACTAACGACGGTCGCGACACGCTGCTTCTCCAATCTCCCGAAGGACAGGTCTCGTCGCTTCTAGTCAGAAACAATCAGGTGTTTGCTGCGTCAAGTAACCAGGGCAAACTCTTTCGCTTCGGAACGGAATTGGTGAACGAAGGCAGTTACGAGTCGCCGGTTCGCGATGCAAAACTAACAGCGTCCTGGGGACGAATCTGGTGGCGCGGTGCGGGGAACGTCGAACTCCAAACGAGGACTGGAAACGGTGAGCGACCGGACGCGACCTGGAGTGAATGGAGTGGACCATACAGAGCTCCGGACGGTGCTCAGGTGACGAGTCCGCGCGCGCGTTTTGTGCAATGGCGTGCGACGCTACGTTCGGTAGCGTCAGGACCAATGTCGTCAGTTGAGGATGTAAGCCTTGCTTATCTGCCGAGGAATGTAGCGCCGGAAGTGTTGTCGATCACCGCGTTGCCGATTGGTGTTGGTCTACAACAGGTCTCCCAGGTTACAGCCGATCCAAACGTCGAATCGTCAGGTTTGGATCCATCGCTGTTTGGTATGGCGGCGACAGTTCCGCCACGGCGCTTCTATCAGAGAGGCGCTCGGTCTTTTCAGTGGCAAGCGGAAGATCGAAATGCCGATACTCTGGAGTACGCGATTTATTATCGTGGTTTGAATGATCAGGCGTTTCGACTTTTGAAAGACAAATTGCGTGACAACTTCTACACCATCGATAGCGCGTCGCTCGCAGATGGTCGGTACATAATCAAAGTTGTTGCCACCGACGCTCCAGATAATCCACCCGGCCAGAAGCTCACCGGCGAGCGCGTGAGTGAACCTGTTGATATCGACAACACGCCGCCTACGGTCAAGGTCCAATCGCAGCCTCAGATTTCTGCGGAGGCAGCGCGCGTCGGGTTCATTGTTGATGACGTCACTGGAAAAATCAAAAAGGCTGACGCCAGTCTTGATGGAACAGCTTGGGTATCGGTGTTTCCTGATGATGGCATCTCTGATAGTGGGCATGAGACCTTCACTGTTGATTTCGGAGCTTTGGCCGCCGGTGAACACACGATTTCGCTGCGGGTCTTTGATACGAGTGGCAATGTTGGTACGCTGAGCGTCACGATTCGGAAGTGAACATTTGGAGTGCGGTGACCTGTCACCGCTTTTCTTGGGTAGCGAACTGTCGCGGCCTCCCACGGAAAATGGGGGCTCCAAAGAAAGCGGCGACAAGTCGCCGCACTCCAAACAACCTGCACGATACCGTGCGAGTCTAATCCAAACCGTGCGATTTACTTCGTTTTGCTGATAAAATCTCCGCCGAATTGGGGAGTGCTGCGAACTCCGGTGTTTGGCACCTGTCTTGCTCAAATCGTGGTCGGCGCATCTCTTTCTCCCTCCCGTGCGCGATAAATGCATAGGGAGGCTAAGGCAGAAATGAAGAAGTTAATTCAAGAGTTGATGGTTCTGGTGATGATCGGCGTGGCTACTGCCGGCGCTTTCGCCCAAAAACCGGACAAGGGCCGACCGCCCAGGGATCCGGCCAAGGTGGTCACGCCAGATAAAAAACCCACGCCACCGCAGAACACCAACCGACCAAAGCCGCGAGACAAAAAGAAACCATAACAAACTGAGCTAGATCGCGCAGTCGTAAGACCACCTGTTTCACACAGGTGGTTTTTTACTTTAACGACAACGCATCAATGTATTAGTCAGAGAGGTCGGTGGTGCTTCACCTTCAACCTATCTCAGGCCGAAATTGATATTCCACCCACAATGAAGTGGGTGGTCTCTACGTAGTATCAGCCGACTGTGCTGTAGGTTGAGATTAAAGAACCACCTGTCTGAAACAGGTGATCTTTAGACTCTTGGCAAGAGGCGCTGAAGCTTGTCGGAAATTCAGAAATCACGCTTCACGGCCTTGGAGGGAACAGTCCCGTTAACGCAATGATGAACGACACGGTGAGGTACGGCTGCATATTATTAATTGGTATATAACCGGTTGCGAAGATCACCTCGGTTGGCTTGTCGGGATTTTGAGGAATCAGCGCACTTTGAGTCGGTAGCGTCACAGTTTCTTGTCCACCGGACTCTCCAAGATCATGACCTTGGCCCTGATGTATTGGAGTACGGCCTCGGAAATCAGGAAGCGCAAAGGTCGAGGCCCCGTCGCCGCCGTACTTCGTGCCAAGAAGGCTGAACAGCTGTGTGTTTTGAGCAATCGGTAGCAGTTGTCCATCACAAAAAGCCCAACCGCGCGGTGGATAATCAAACCCGACCATTCGGATTTCTCCCGTGAATGCGTCTGCCATTGTCATTACCTCCAGGTTGAGGGCCACATTGAGGTGCCCGTGGTGAAAATGTTGGAAACGCGAGGGTGCCACAGACTAGCACATCTGCGTTACACTGACTGACAAAATAACCATGGAACAACTAATCCCTCTCTCTGCTGTTCAAGACGCACGTCGCGTCATTGCCAACTCGGCAATTCGAACACCTCTCGTCCGTTTAAATCTCCAAGACGCACCTGCTGAGATCTATCTGAAGCTGGAGAATCTTCAACCGATCGGCTCGTTCAAGATTCGTGGTGCGGCAAACGCGATCGCGCGTTTGCCGAAAGAGAAGCTCGACCAGGGGGTGTGTACCGCGTCAGCCGGCAACATGGCCCAGGGTGTCGCTTGGAACGCAAAACGACTCGGCATACCTTGCACTGTGATCTCGCCTGACACGGCGCCGGATACAAAGGTTCGAGCGGTTGAGCGACTTGGTGGTCGTGTGATCAAAGCTCCGTTCAATGATTGGTGGCGCGCGTTTGAAGAGAGAAGCATTCCCGGGGTTAAAGGTACGTTCATTCACGCCTTCGATGATCCTGATGTGATGGCCGGCAATGGAACAATCGCCTTGGAGATTCTCGAAGACTTGCCTGATGTCGACGCTGTGATTATTCCCTGGGGTGGCGGTGGCTTGACCTGTGGAATAGCTTCGGTTTTACGTGAGTTGCGTCCTGAGTGCAAAGTGTTTTCAGCGGAAGTTGGAACATCGGCGCCACTCGCCGCTTCCTGGGCAGCCGGAAAGCCGATGGAGATTGATTACCAGCCATCGTTTGTCGACGGCATCGGCGCAAAAGGTGTTTTCCCGCAGATGTTCGAACGCGCGCAGAAGTTGATCGATGGACCACTCGTCGCTGAACTTCAGGAGGTGGTCGCTGCTGTTAAGTTACTAGCTGAGCGAAACCGCATCGTTGCCGAAGGCGCAGGTGCGTGTTCGGTTGCGTGCGCGTTATCTGGCAAAGCAGGGAGTGGAAAAGTTGTTTGCGTCGTATCAGGTGGGAATATTGATTCGATTAAGCTCGTGAAAATTCTAAGCGGCGAGATGTAGTCCTTTGGAGTGCGGCGACTTGACGCCGCTTTGGCGATTTTCTCGTACCGGAGACGAAAGCGGTGACAAGTCACCGCACTCCAAAGAGTTGTATGTTCTACGAAGGAGCGTTTCATTCATGAACAAACTGACTCTGACCAGGCTCGCGGTGTGGTTTCTAGCGGTCGGTCTATTGGCTGCGACATCTGAATTTACGACGACGGCGAGAATCAACCCTCCGAACGCCGCGAACGTGAGCTTTGAAGTCTCTTTTCCGCTGAGTTCGAGTAGCGAACCATTGGACGGACGTTTGCTCCTGCTGGTCTCGACTAACAACGACAGCGAGCCTCGGTTGCAAATCAATGAAGATCTAAACACGCAACAGGTGTTTGGTGTCGATGTCGACGGATGGAAGCCCGGCCAGGCAAAGACTATCGACGCCAGCGCCTTTGGTTATCCACTGAGAAGTTTGTCGCAAGTACCAGCCGGCGAATACTGGGTCCAGGCGTTGCTGCATCGGTACGAAACTTTTCGACGCTCCGACGGTCATACCGTGAAGTTGCCGATGGATCGCGGGGAAGGTCAGCAATGGAGTCGAGCACCCGGCAATCTTTACAGTACGCCGCAAAAGATTCGCGTCAATCCCAACACGCAACCCGGAATCAAGATCACGCTAGACAAAATAATTCCACCAATTGAGCCGCCGAAAGACACGAAATACGTAAAGCACATCCGCATCCAAAGCGATCGGTTGACAAAGTTTTGGGGAAGGCCGATGCATCTCGGTGCGCACGTCCTACTACCTGAAGGATTCGAGTCACACCCGGAAGCTCGTTATCCACTAGTGATCTTTCATGGACACTTCCCGGCCGACTTTGGCGGGTTTCGTGAACAACCGCCTGACCCGAGTCTTAAGCCCGATTACAGTGATCGCTTCAAACTTCAAGGCTACAACCGCATTGTGCAAGAGCATGCTCATCAGTTTTACAAGGAATGGACCGGCCCGGACTTTCCACGTTTCATCATTATCGAAATCCAACACGCGAACCCCTATTACGACGATTCGTACGCGGTCAACTCAGCGAACCTTGGTCCATACGGCGATGCAATCACCTACGAATTGATCCCGGAAATCGAAAAGCGCTTTCGTGGAATCGGCAAAGGATGGGCCCGGTTTCTTTACGGGGGCTCAACCGGCGGCTGGGAAGCCATGGCTGTTCAAGTATTTTATCCCGATGAGTACAACGGTGCATGGATAGCTTGTCCTGATCCGATCGATTTTCGCGCCTACACTGTGGTGAACATCTACGAGCACGAAAATGCTTACTACGCTGACTCAAAGTGGAAGCACGTTCCGCGACCGGGCAAGCGAAATTATTTAGGTGAGTTGGCTGCGACAGTCGAAGATGCGAACCACATGGAGCTTGCGCTGGGAACGAATAGTCGATCGGGAGGCCAGTTTGATATCTGGCAAGCTGTCTATTCGCCGGTCGGTGCTGATGGTTATCCAAAACCCATTTGGGATAAGTTAACGGGAAAGATTGATAAGTCGGTCGCTGACTACTGGCTTGAGCACTATGATCTTGGTCACATTTTGAAACGTGATTGGGCCAGGTTGGGGCCGAAGCTTCAGGGCAAACTGCACATTTATGTCGGTGAAGCTGACAACTACTTTTTGAACAAT
>DATJKB010000491.1:0-15326 GCA_035491875.1 Pyrinomonadaceae bacterium
CTTGAATGAAGGCTTGAACCTTCGCACCTTCAGCCGCGGTGAAGTTCAGAGACGCTGACTGACCGGGCACCAGCTCGACGTCACGGAACTCTCGACGAAGGAAACGATCGCGCACGAGACATGTCGGCGGCACCGGCACAATCCCGCCGCAGTTACGTGTGAAGTCAGGGTCCTCAATGTAAACATCGAATCCCAATCGAACTCGATCCGGCTCAGGCGGTGGACTCTCAGGATCGGGCGGTGGGCTATCAGGATCTGGTGGTGGGCTATCAGGTTCGGGCGGCGGCTGGATGTGTACGACGTTGAGCCGTGCGGTTTGGCCGACGGCCAATTCCAGAAACCCGAACGCGTTTGATCGATCTTCTGATTTTTGTTTTGCCTGTACTCTGCGCGCTTGCCAACCAGCAACGGTAATAGCAATCGCGGCGGCTACTCCCATTACCACCAGCACGCTGGTGAATGTGTTTCGTGTTCTCATGATGCTTGCTTCCTTTGAAGGGTGTGAGATCAGAATTCAAACGAATCCATTCAGTTCGTTTAGGCGGGGGAAGGTTTCTGTACTAGAAAGATGAGAAGATTGACGTCGTATTACCAGCCGGAAAACTTTTTTGTATTCAGCTGCCGGAAAGACTGGGCGAAGACGATGCCACGGGACAAGGCCGCGGCATCGCTCAAGACCCGAAGATGCCCTGAAGAAATCCGGGGAGCGGTGCGCCACCCTCTGCGCCCACTGCAGGTATTTCGATCATCACATCATCTGCGAGACCGTCGCTGTTAGCGTCGATGGTCCAAAGAGAGTTTCCCGGGTGACCGTTGGGCACGAACAGCTGCGGATGATCAAACGGAGCGCGTTGAAATACCACCCGCTCGTCAGTCAAGGTTTCCAGAAAAGCCACAATCGCATCGATCTCGTCAGATGTTAGGAATGGAATTCCCAGCGGCTCGATAGGTGTGCCATCGAGTTCGGTAATCGGCCCAACATTACCGCCGCGACTGTACAACTCAACCACCTCACGCAAAGTGAGGGTGCCACCATCGTGAAAGTACGGCGCGGTGAGAGCTACATTTCTGAGTGAAGGGACCTTGAATGCGCCCTCGGTACCGAAGCCTTTGCTGAGGACGGTGCCGTCCCAGGCGCAGAAGTTTGTCATGCACGTGAACGTCGGCGGGCAGTCGGTCGCGACGGTTGCCGTAGTGCATGGCTTGTTAATGGCGCCCGAAAAGCCTGTCGGAAAACGACGTGACGCAAGGGATAGTTCGCCAAACACATCGCTTGCACCAACACCCAGATCATTGTCGGTTGGACGGATACCGATGTTATTGAAACCCTTATCGATGACGTTGCCGTCGCGATTTCGCACTGGTCCATTCACCGTAGCAAGCGCCACGCGACGCACGGAATTATCGGTAAGCTCATTCGACTCATGACAATTCGAACAGCGTATGTTCGTTGCACCACGCGTGCGGTCGTTAAATAGTGCTGCGCCGAATAGGGCTAAGCGACTGATATGTGCTGGCGAGGTGTTCGTCCACGGATTTAAACCTGGGTCTGAAGATTGTGGATGCTGACGGCGAAAGCGATCCCACGGAGTGTCGTCTGAGACCAACGTCGCCTCGTAGAGTTGGATCGCTATTCCAAAAAAGAGTGGGAAGTTGTACTGCAAGAGCGAGTACTCGTTCTCGCCACATGTGCCTTCTTCACACTGACCACCATTTTTTGCGACCAAGGTCTTGCTTCCATCGGCGTTGACTCGAATCAACATCTTCGATCTCCACCACCACTCATAGAAGGCGGCCTTGATGATGTCGTCATATCGAGGGTATGCGAGGCCTGTGTTAGGCGATCGACTCATTGAACCAAGGACGCTATCGGTGAGCGAGACCAACTGTCCATTTAAAGGTCGGACATTGTCGAGTCGCTTGCCGTTATCGCGTTGGCCTTTCGCGAGCGCGAGAGCAACGTCAAGCTGAGTACGACCGGGGTGGGCCATTTCAAGATCGCTGACTATCGGCGCCACAGCCTGTGAGGCAAGGCTTGCGTTTGTCAGCTCAATGCGTACTTCGACAGGTTTTTTCGGGTCGTCGGCGCGAAAGACTCTGGCGTTTGGATCGCGCTGGCCAACGTGATTGACACCGTTAAAGACGTTCTCGGCGCGCCCGTCCCAAAATTGTCGATGATTGAAGACGGAATTAATGACTGTTGGTGTGTTGCGCGGTTCCACTCGACGTGTATTTGACGAACCTACGATGAAACCCAAGGGATCCTTGGCGGGAGCGAGATGATGGATACCCTGCGACGACACGACATCGTTGCTATCTGTGGGATCAAGAGCACCGCGTACATTTGGAATTGCAAGTCGGGTGAAAGGGAAGTCTGCTGCAGTAAGTTGATAGTTAGGACCACGACCGCTTGAAAAAAGCAGATCACCGGCGGGCATGTGTTTCAGGCCAGGGCTGAGTTGGTTCTTCGATCTTGGATCTGCGCCAGCCCGAAAGTGACAACTAGCGCATGCTTGTACACCGTCGCTTCCAACTTGCATGTCCCAGAACAGCGCCTTACCTAGCGCGATCGCCATCGCGGGATCTCGAACTATGTCGTTGAGTCCCGAAGGTGTTGGTACCGCAACTGCGCGTAGATCACCAGGTAGGCTTGCCAGGTCGGTCGCCAGCGGCGGGTTAGGTACCCGAGGAATAGTGGTGTCCGCTGACCCTTGGGCCAAGACTGAATCTTGTGTTGCCAGCACTCCTCGCGTTTGCCAGCCGGCGAGAATAACTGCGATAGCCGCGGTCGTTCCGACTATTACCAGCATGCTGGTGAACGTGTTTCGTGTTTTCATGATGGCTCGCTCCCTTCGGATATTGTGAGAGCCGGATTCAGTCGAACCCTTGCAGTCTGGTGGCGGGGGAAAGTTGCTCCGGTCGGTAATTCGATCAAAGTCCGTTATGCGTCTTCCTGTAGCTGAAGATGGGAACAATGTGCTCGTATTACCACGCTGAAGTTTTTTGAAGGGGTTTCGTGGATTGTTCTAACTGCGGTTAAAAATGATCCACGAATTCACCCGAACTGACACGAAGTGTCGTTTGTGTTATTTCGTGTGAATTCGTGGATTGTTTCTACTGCGGTTAAAAGAACGATCTACGAATAGTTTTGAGTCACCGTCAATCAAACACTACCAAACCAGTCACATTTCAATCCTGCACACACCACACGCGACTTGGTTCAAAGCACAATCCTGCACCAGTGCTCCAGGGACTAATCTCACCTGCCTGGTCAAATCTCCAAATACGTTGAAGAGCTACTTCAGTACCTTCACCAAATGGCGAATCACTCGTATACGCGCTGCAGTTGGATGACCCATTAAAACTTGCCTCGTCGGAGTCCCAACCCGTTCGAACCCATCCGAACGCTCCTGAAGGTGGACCAGAACCAGAATCAGCTCGAGTAAACCCGAGAACACTGTCATAACGAAGAGCCGTCGGATCGTGAATTTCCCAAAGAGACGCCACGTGATAACCGCCTGCGCACGCAGTCAACACTTCATTACCATCATGGGCAGTGTTGGTAAGGTAGTACCTGCGCGCATTACGCGTAGACGCACTGACTCTTTCATTTTGTCCGTGGCTAACCTTCGGACTAAGAACTGGCAGGAGGCTGTTGAAGACCATTAGAAGTCCGGCCACTGCGCATAGATTTTTTAGCTTGTTCATACCTTAATTCCCCTCCAAATTTTCGCGTAGTCTTGTTTCTACTGATCTATGAAGTGTCCAGAAAATGTGACAGTCGCCGTGGCAGTTCCTACAGCGGTGCCTACTCTCGAGAATTTGAGTTCGACCTTACTTCCAGGGTCGGCGTACAACAAAGGAGATCCCCATGAAACGGGAGATAAGATCCAGCCTCCGCTCGATAGCTGAGCCATAAAGAGTCGCCCGCCCGGATCGCCATTTGCGATCGTCTTGACTAAGACAACTGGCGCCTGAGTGGGTGCACCCATCTGAGCAAAGCCTGAAGCGCTCTCAATAGCAAGGAGCCTCGACTGGGGCACAGAGAAAGTTGCCGTCTCGGTAATTTGACCCGGCTCTAACGTGATTACTACTTCACGCTGAAATACATCAGTAACCTGCAAAGCCGATCTTGTCCTGACGGAGTTTTGCGCCGAGCTGTCAACAAGTACCGCGCCATTCAGCTTGGTTGGAATTGGAGAATCGCTTTCGTTTGTGATTCTTACATCGCCCACTATTCGCGCAATGTTCGTTAAGGCGACGCGAACCGGAACTTCGTCGCAGATCTTTATGCACCCGGCGGTTATCTGTGCAATCGTGCGTTCTCCAGTAGCAACGGCGACGGTTACAACGATCATAAGAAGACCAGCTGACGCAAACATGAAGTTTCGAACCCTCTTCATGATTTCCTCCTGAGATTTAAGTAAGCGGAAACGTCTTTTGTAGTGTGAAGATGAAGAGTCGGAGCCCGTATTACCACCTCAGATTTTTTGCGGTTAGGTCTGAACTGGAGTTAGAATTCAAACACCCGACCAAATATTCACTTCGCAGGATAGCTCTTCCCCCAAAAGCCATTCGGCAAACACCATTCGTTAGTCAATTGCACCATCAACTGTCTGCAAGGAGGTGATCATATGCAGCGCCCCGCACTTCGGCTGTCATTGATCCTGGTTGCCGCTTTATGCGTCCAACCTTTCAACCACGCCCAGAACAATCCGCCTGACATTGAGTCGTCACTTCGTTCAGTCGTCGATGAACTCTTTGCGGCCTACGCAAAAGAAGACATAGACGGCTACATGAAACTGTGGAGCCCAAAGTCGCCCGATGTGGAAGTGCGTCGCAAAGCCTTGCAAGAGCTATTCTCGGCCAATGACAAGATCGAATTGAAAAGTCTGTCGATAGGTAAGGTGAACGTAGAGAGAGAGAAAGCGCGCGTGCGGGTCGCTATCGAGATGACCGCACTTAACGTGAAGACCGGCAAGCCCTCTGTAAGTTTTGGGAAGATGAACCGAGCGTTTGACTTTGTAAAGGAAGAGGGAGGATGGCGGGTCTGGCGCGAGGTCGCAGCAGAGGAAGACTTGGCAGCGGCGCTGATAACGGTAAAGACCCAAGACGAACGTGCGTCGCTGCTGGCGGCTGAGAAGGATTTGGTAACGGTCGAACTGCGGAAGGCTCTGATCGCAGAGGCAGAGAAGCTGAGGACCCAGGGCAGCTACACTCAGGCGCTGGCCGTTTTTGACCTAACATTTCGCATCGCGGAACAGATCGGCGACAAGTCGGGAGTCGCCAGCGCTCTGCGGGGCATCGGCGGAGTCAAATACAATCAAGCAGACTACAAGGCGGCCTTGGAGTATTACCAGAAGAGTTTGCACTTATCGGAAGGGGCCGGAGATCAGCAACTGACGGCGAACCTGCTACGTGGTATCGGATCGATCCACTATTTGCAAGGCGACTACGTTCAATCGTTGGAATGGTACGAGAAGAGTCGGGTGCTGAAAGAAGCTTTGGACGATAAGCGTGGAGTTGCCCAACTGCAGACGGACATCGGCTCTCTTCACTACATGTGGGGAAACCCAAAACTAGCGCTGGATTATTACCGAAAGGGACTAGAGCTGTCGGAGGCAGTTGGAGATAACAATTTAATATCTTCCGCGCTAAAGTCCATCGGCTTCGTCCATTCGGGGGAGGGTAACTACCCTCTCGCACTGGAGTATTACCAGAAAAGTTTGACGCTTTCGGAGAAGCTTGGGAATAAACTCCTCACTGCCGACGCATTGTCAAAGATAGGGAGCCTTAATTACTTACAAGGCAATTACGGGGTAGCGTTGGCGTATTACGACAAGAGTCTCAGACTGCGGGCGGCACTAGGCGATAAGGCTGGTATGGTCACCACGCTCACGGGCATCGGGAACGTACACTTCATGCAACGGAGCACAGGCTTGGCGCTGGAATATTTCCAGAGGAGCCTGGCACTGGGACAAGAAGTGGGAAACAGGCGACCGATCGCCTATACGCTGATTAGCATCGGTATTGCCTATCGTGATCGCGGAGACTATGGGCTGGCGTTGGAGCATTTCCAGAAGAGTTTGAAGTTATCGGAGGAGCTGGGAGATCGCCTGTTAACTTCCCACGCGTTGTACCAAATCGGGTTTGCTAACCAAGTGCAAGGAAACTATGACTTGGCCTTGGACCATTACCGGAAAAGCTTAACGCTGAAAGAATCGTTGAATGAGAGACGCGGAATTGCCGAGACGCTTAACGATATTGCCACCGTCCAATACGAACAAGGGAACTATCGGTCCGCTCTAGAGACAGCCGTCCGCGCTGTTGCAATTGCGCGCGAAATCGGCTTTCGGGAAACGCTCTGGGAAGCGCCCACCACTGCGGGCCGGGCACACCGTATGCTCGGCCAGTCCGAGCAATCTCGGCATTCCTTTGAAGAGGCCATCGCCGCAATCGAGGACTTCCGCACACAGGTCGGAGGCGGTGAGCAGCAGCTGCAGCAGTTCTTCGAAAACAAGGTTTCACCATATCACTCAATGGTTGAGCTGCTGACGGCGCAAAACAACCACCGCGAAGCACTTGTCTATGCCGAACGCGCCAAGTCGCGAGTGTTGCTGGACGTGCTGCAAGCAAGCAGTAGAAGCGTCACCAAAAACATGACAGCCGAGGAGCAGCAGCAGGAGCAGCGACTGAGAAGCGAGCTTGTTTCGGTTAATTCTGAGGTCTCCCGTGAGAGGCAGCGACCGCAACTCGACCAAACGCATTTGCCCGGCCTAAATGCGCGATTGGAAAAAGCACGGTTTGATTATGAGGCGTTTCAGACAACGTTGTACGCAGCACATCCTGAATTGAGAGTGCAGCGCGGCGAAGCGAAGACCCTAACGTTGGAAGACGCGCGAGGATTGCTGACCGATCAGGACGCTCTGATGGAATACGTCGTTACGGATAAAAAGATCTATCTTTTTGTCCTGACAACGGAGGCCGGCCTAACTTCACATGTGCCGACGCTGAAGTCATATACGCTGCCGATCACGCGCAATGATCTGGCTGCGCAGGTGACAGCGTTCCGCCAACAACTAGCGAGGCGCGATTTGACATTCAAGGTGGCTGCCAACAAGTTGCACGAACTGCTCATACGCCCTGCCCGGGCGGAACTTCAGGGTAAACGAACAGTCGTGATCGTCCCGGACGGCGTACTATGGGAATTACCGTTTCAAGCTCTAACAGATACCAACGGCCATTATCTGGTCGAGGACCATGCAATCTCCTACGCACCGTCGCTTACGGTATTACGCGAAATGACAAGGGTCCGGGAACAAAAAAAGAGAGTCAGCTCGGAGCTGAATTTACTGGCCATCGGCAACCCCGAACTCAGAAACGTAATAGCCGAGCGCGTAAGCTTGGTACATAGGGATGAAAAACTGGGGCCTTTACCCGAAGCTGAAAAAGAGGTGACGATCTTGGGCCAACTATATGGCCCAGGCAGCGCAATCTACATCGGCCCCGATGCTCGTGAAGATCGCTTTAAACAAGAGGCAGGTCGTTTCAACGTCCTGCATCTGGCGACACACGGCATTCTCAATGATGCCTCGCCAATGTATTCGCAGATAGTGCTCGCACAATCTGATACGGGTGAGGACGGTCTGCTGGAAGCTTGGGAAATAATGAAGCTGCATCTGAACGCTGACCTGGTTGTCTTATCAGCGTGTGAATCCGGACTCGGTAGAGTTGGCGTAGGCGAAGGAATGATTGGGCTCACCTGGGCATTATTTGTTGCGGGCAGCCCCACGTCGGTTGTGAGTCAGTGGAAGGTTGACTCCGCCAGCACAACCGCGTTGATGCTAGAGTTCCATCGCAATCTTCGAGCGGGTGTGAAGTCCCCACGAAACAACGTCTCTATCGCACAGGCTTTACAGGCTGCGTCGCTTAAACTGCTCCGGCAAAAAGAATATCGCCATCCTTTTTATTGGGCTCCTTTCGTAGTCGTAGGCGACGCGCACTAAAAAAGCCACGCCAGGCCCTGGACATCGTCATCTAATCACGACCGCCGTTCGTTGCTTGCCGTCACCGCGACGGTCCATGCTTTTCTGGCAAAGATTGCTACGCTTATGTGTGAGCAAGAATTTGTTAGAGAGGACGAACAGCTTCCAGCCGTTTTTAAAGAGTCGTGCAGTACGAGTTCAGGGAACGCACCGCGACCAGCAGGCCACAACATGAAACTTGTTTTGGTTTTGGAAGAATCGGGAAGGATCAGTTTGGCGTTTTGTACTGACTCTTGAGCGCTCTAATACTCTGTAATAACTGTCGCGCTCTTTGTGAATCCGGATTTGCTGCAACGAGTGCGCGAATCTCCTGCTCCGCTTCGTTGAGCAGACCAGCCTTAGCGAACAATATGCCGCGAACCAAGTGGTAGTTTCCGCTTAACTTTTCGACCTTACTCAACTCACCCGCCATGGCGTTATCCACCACTCGAAATCTTGCTTCTGGCGCAGGTGGAGATGGTGAAATTTTCTCTTTCCCATCTTTCAATGCGTTAACTTGCCAGGAGTAGACACGGCCTCGAGCTAAACCAGTCGTAGGAGTCCAGAATGTCGTCGTGAGCGGTGGGCTTATCGTTACCACATTGTATGAGCCATCAAGGATTGTAACAGTGTAGGAAGTAGCCCCCCTTAACGCTTGCCAACGCAAAGTAGGTTTCGCGCTTCGGATTACGATACCTACCGGACTTATTAGAGAAAATTCAACGCCATCATTCGTTGGTCCTAACAATCGGCCCTTAACCCCGATCAATTCAGATAAGTCTGGGACTTCTACTTGACCCGTAGTTAACGCACGTCTGACTGCCTGGCTTGATGAATCTTGCAGTGGAGCAAGTCCATCGATGTTTCCGTTAGTATCTAACGTGACACGCTTTCCGCCATCGTTGAGTGTGACCACAAATTGCTCATTCGGCGTCGACTCTTGCGAGGGCGACGGCCCCACAGCAACGTTGGGAGGGTTTGCTTCCGGTGAGGCTTCCGGAGCGGGACTCGTCGCTTGAAGGACAGGCTGTGATCTTCTCCATGCTCTCCATGCGAGGAACGAGGCAACCGAAGCGGCGATCAATAGCAGAGCGAGTGCTCCTGCGAAAGCGGGACGGAATAAGACGCGTTGACTGCCTATCCATGACCGAATCTTTTCGCTAGAACTCGGTTTTGGTGCCCGCGCGGTTTCTTCCGTGGGGACGTCATGCAATTCTGCGCGAAAAGCACGCAAATCATCTAAGTCTTGTGTGCACGGCTCGCACACTTCCAGGTGAGTCTGCAATGCATCACGTTCGCTTTTCTCAAGCTCACCATCGACAAGTGTTACGAGTTGTTCATAAGAAAGATGATCGGATTCAGGCACACCTGGAGTCGATAGCAGCCGATGGTGGAAGTCGGAAACCAATGTGTCTACTTCAACATTTACGCTGATTTGCCGACGACATTCTTCGCAGACAGCCAGGTGATCGTCTACCTCAAGCAGCTCCGCTCCCGGTAGCACTCTCTGACGATATTCTTCTGCGCGTTGCGTTGAAAGATGTGATGACACCAGTTTCCCTCTTCAAACTTCAAGACGTACAAAAATTGACGGTATTACCTTTCACATAGTTTTGTTACTTTCTTTGAATGCGAGCGGTCTCATGCGCCTGCTTAGACGTGCCCGGGCTGACTTGCGAAGATTGATAACTCCCTGTCGCGTTGTACCCAGTCGCAGCGCGATGGCCGCATCTTCCAGCGGTAACTTGTTCCATAACATCGAGAACTCCTCGGCTGGTATTGCGAGCGCTTCGGCAATTTGTCGGATGGTTGCGACACCGGTCAAAGGAAAAAGCATCGCGACGCCGTCGTTAATGTCTCGGAGATTAAGTAACAATGCGACTCGCTGTCTTAACGGCAGTTGCACGATCTCAGACCAGAGTTGGCGCAGATATGAGCGTTGTTCGATTTCGATGACAAAATCCTGCGGCGCAGCCTTTACTTGGACCTTCTGGTCATCCAGGTTCGCAGGTTCTGAACGATCCTTGATTCCCTGCAAATCGGCTACTGAGTTGACGAGTGCTTCGAACTCGATGGGCGCACCGACATTTCGAAAGATCGCGTTGAGGAGATCAATAAGGGCAGTGCAGGAGCTGTCGCTGCGCACCACCGACGAAGCGAGCATCTCCGGCCTGTCATGCAGTTCGCGCGGTTTGGAAGCTGCGGCAATCTCCACTCGGCTAGTCTTCCAGGCATTGAAACCGGCGAGCCAGTCGCCTTCAGAAGTCTGCCACAGACTGAAAGCAGTATGGTGAGTTAGTAGATACCTCAAGCGGTTCTTCAGACGACGACGCTCAGGGTATTTGTTCCGAAGATACTCGTGACAGGCGTTGTAGGTAGTAACAGCCACATAGTTGCGGAAGTCTTGAATTCCATCTTCAGAACCCGTTTTGCATAACCGGAGACGCTCAAGTAACTGCGTTACAACTTCGCCGTAAACGTCCTCAGTCTCTTGAGTCCGAAAACGATCATCCAACTTCCGCCTGATAATTTTCCTTATGACCGGCCCAGCGTGTTCCACGAGAAGAGTTGTCAATATACTCTCGGATTCGGCTTCTGAGGTTGCGTTCACATAAGGCGACAGGAGGACGTCAGAGCTGTTGTGTTGCACTCTCGCCATAGTAATTGAGCGTGTGAATTGTTGGGGGAAATCGTGTCGGGTAGTCTTAGGGGAGTATACGCCTAATCTTTGCCTTTTCGCACCGAGCAGTTCCTGACGCGTTTGACAGTTCAGATGGTCTGATAGAACGTGAGCATTTTATGAGGTCCCCCTGCGCACTTGCCATCATTGTAGTTGACGTTTTTCATGTGAAGGTGGGAAATTCATTTCTGGGATTGCGATTAAGCAAAGCAGGGAGGAATCGTGAAACAATCAATGCGACTTTTAAAAGCAACGATCCTGGCGCTGATGTTCTGCTTTGGCGGCTCGACGCATACGGCAAATGCACGGTGCCTTCTGCAAACACCATCCGAAGCCTTCCGCAAAGCGACGCTGGTGTTCCTTGGGAAGGCAGTCAGCATTGAGGATCCCGCCCAGGGCGCCGCCCAACTGCAACTCCTGACTCAACCACTATCCAGACAGATCACAGTGCGGTTTACGGTTGAGCGCGTTTTGCAGGGAACGCACGTAAACGACGTCAGGATCCAGACCATAACGGGAGCGCCGGAATCCGGATACCCGTTCGAAGTCGGAGAAAAATATCTCGTTTATGCAAACGAGATTAAAGGCGCCTTGTTTGTCGGAGGTTGTAGCCGGACCAGACCCGCCGCAAGCGCCCAGGAAGATCTTTCGTTCATCCTGGGTCACAATGGACCGCGTGATACCTTTATCAAACCCGAAGAGCTCAGCGATCTCGTCAGACAACAAGTTAGCAGCAAGGTCAAACCCGCCGTGGGAGTGATCAGCGAGCCGGTATACGTGCTTAGCGATTTCAATGGCGATGGTTTCAAAGATGTCGCCGTCGTATTAGTCATCGAAGAAGGAAGGGACGAGCTTAAGAACCACGGAGTTCGTTATATCGATGTGGATCCCTTCTCACGCACGAATGGTCGTGAGTTGAATCCAAACGATGGCGACAAAATGGGCCACAACTGTCTCGGCCTGGTGTTTCTGCATGGCTCAGCAAAGGATTGGGATCCGCGAACAATCTCCGACAAGTTCTTCATCTACGATTGTTTTAGTTCTATCCGGCACGTTCCGAAAGGTGTGCCAATACGCAGGGGTCGCAGATCGACTGGCCCTCCACCCCGACTCAAGGGTGACGCAATCGTTTTGGATTTGGAGTCAGGCGCGCAAACGTTAGTCTACTGGGATGGACAGACGTACCGTGGGTTTTCTATCCGGCGCGGTGATTGAAGTGTTAGTCGAGGAGTAGGCATACGCAATCGGTCAGCAAGAGTCGTTGTGAGATTCCTCAACACCATAATCATGCTATTCGCTTTCAACGTCGGTTTTTCAACGAATGCCGCCGCATTGCAGAGAACGTCTCTGGCAACTGAGCTAATTCACAACTCGACGTTGGACCATTATTGTCCGACGAAGGAACAACGTGGCATCTCTTGTCCTGGAGGTAAGAGGGATCGCTGCACGCCCTTAATGCGCGCGGCGGAACGCGGACGCCTAAAGGAGGTGCGCTCATTGTTGTCTTCAGGCGTTGATGTAAACGCCAGCTTGGGATACGGCGGGACAGCCTTGATGTTAGCTGCTAGTGAAGGTCACCTCGAGATTGTTAAAGCACTACTTGCGGCTGGCGCTAATCCAAATTCGATCGGTGGAACTTTACATTATGGAGGCTTTATTGCATGGATGTCGGCACTGAACCGCTGTAATACGAATTGGCTGGAGATATTTGATGCGATGCTCGCGGCAGGTGTAGAACTCAATCCAACAATCGATGTCTACTTCTCACCTTTAGGTTACGCGATCTCGAAACAACAAGACTCAGCGATGATCGAAGCGCTCGTTAAGAGAGGCGCTAACGTGAACATTAAAGATTCGGAGGGGGAGACACCTTTGATGTTGGCTGTAAGGTTCAGTTCAACCGACGTCGTGAGAACTCTGATTGATGCGGGCGCAGACGTGAACGCGAAAAACAAAAAGGGTGAAAGCGTACTTGTCATCGCTGAAATGAATAAGGGAAACATCTGGCAAAGAGAAATTGTGCTGCTGTTAACGCACAGCGGAGCGAGGCGATAAAAAAGTGCCGAAGAACATTTCGGTTGAAGGCTTTCCACCCTTTACGCTTTCGGGAGAATAACTCATGAAAGTCTGTTTATTGCTGCTCATGATCGTGGTAGTCGGCGGCACAGTGCGAGCCCAGGAGGCTGACAAGATTGCTGCAGCTGAGATCGACAAAGTATTACACCATTGCTCGGATCTGGAACCTGTTATTGACAGAGAGCGCAACCGCCTCGGAACTCGATTTGAAGCGGAGCTGTTAGCGTACTTAGGTAACGACGTAGACAAACACTATTGGGTCGCTTGCGGTGTCAGTGGTTGCGCAAAACAAAAGGACCGTGCACTCGAGTCAATGGCGTTATTGATTCAGCTTCAGGCGCTCTCGCTGCTGGAAGGCAAGAAAGATGACCACAGCCTTTACACGGTCGTTGCATTGCACGTGCTCACAGCCGTTCAAAGTCAACATCTGCGATTTCTTAACCTGGCGATCACCCACAAGAGACAGGCTGAATCATTGGTATCAAGACGGCCGATTCTCAAAGGCGGTTTTCCCGCGATGTCGGAAGAAGAGTGGAGGATCTATGACTCTTTGCCGACGCAGCCGGTCATCTCCGCAAAACGCCGCGGCAGTTCGTCTGGACGGCGGTCAAAAAACTAATCACACCTACGGCGTTTCGAGCTTTCGAAAGGAACAGATCGTATGCGGATAACTATAGCGATTGTGATCGGACTGATCCTCGCGGCGCCGCTTGCCGCCCAAACTAGACCACGAGGCAGAGATCTTGGAATTCCCTTTCCTGGCAAGACCGGTCCAAACAACGGCATCACTGATGTCCCCGGCATCTCGGTCGGTCACGTCACTCTCATCGAGGGAGAAGGCAAACTAATTCCGGGAAAAGGTCCGATTCGAACTGGAGTCACGGCTATTCTTCCGCGACCGAAAGGAAACTGGGATCCAGTCTTCGCCGCAACATTCAATCTCAATGGCAACGGCGACATGACCGGCATCAATTGGATCATAGAGTCGGGCTTTATGGAAGGCCCAATCCTGTTAACCGGCACACACAGCGTCGGCACAGTTCGCGATGCAGCCATTCAGTGGCAGTTGAAGAACGGCCGAAAGTTTGTGTTCACGTATCCCATAGTCGCCGAGACATTTGATTTCTTGAACGACGCGAATGGTGAACACGTCAAACCCATGCACGCCTTGCAGGCACTCGATAACGCCAAACCCGGAGCGGTCCAGGAAGGTGCAGTCGGCGGTGGCACGGGAATGGGCTGCAATGGATTCAAGGGGGGTATCGGCACATCGTCGCGTGTGCTGGAACAGGGTGGTTACACAATCGGCGTACTGGTCCAGTGTAACTATGGTGGTGACTTAAGAATCTTGGGCGTTCCAATTCGACAAGAGATTGGGGATTTGCGAATTTGTACGACGTTGACTGGGCCATTAACTCGTGAATGGACACGTGGCATTCCACCATGTGGCGCGGCGGGCGCCAAAAACATTCCTGCGCCGCCAAACTATGAAGATCAGGTTGAAGGGCGTGGTTCGATTATCGTCATAGTCGCAACAGACGCTCCTCTTCTTCCGCATCAACTGGAGCGACTCACACGTCGAGTTGGAATGGGACTAGGACGGCTAGGTAGTTGGGCCGGCAATTCATCTGGCGATCTGTTTCTGGCTTTCTCTACAGCGAATGCGGGAGCTGGCAGCTCAGAGGTAACAGCTTCACTGAAGATGTTGCCTAACGATCAGATGGATCCGCTATTCAGAGCGACGATCGACGCGACTGAAGAGGCCGTCGTGAACGCAATGCTCGTCGCTGAAACGATGACTGGAGTTGATGGTATTCGATTGTTCAGCTTGCCTGGCGATCGAGTTGTCGCCGCGTTGAAGAAATACAATCGAATGAAGTAGAAGAGCAAGGATGAAGGATGAAGGCGAGCAACAAGTTGTTCTTCGTTCATCACCTTGTTGGAGGGACAGGCCGCGTCGATAGATCACCTTGTCAGGGGTGCAATGTTTATAGTCAAGCGACCACTGTCCGCACTCCTTCAGGAGTGCCATTATTTTGAACCGCCGCATCAAGTGAAGAGTCACGTGACATCTGAGCTGCAAATTATTCCTAACATCGGCATTGGTCCACTTCGATTTGGCATGCGTCCGGATGAAGTTCGACGACGCTTTCCCGAAGAGGAAACGTATGAGGAATGGATGGGCGGCAATCTCAACGATTCGCTTCTCTATAGAGGTCTGATTCTCGGCTTCGATGCTCACGATACTCACGGTCCTCTGGCCGACAGCCACTTCAACGAGGTGCGTCTCAACCGCCGGGAGGACGCAAGACTCTGGGGCAGAGGTCTATTTGCTTGGACGAAAGCGTCGATTAGGGATCATTTAGAAAACAATAGTATTGCTTACGAGAGCTACGAAAATGGGGATATCTCAGTGGCGTCATTGTCCGTGGCAATGTCTTTCGACGAAGCAGAACTGCTGGTTGACATTGAAATGTGGAGTTCCTAAAAGGAATTTCGCAACGGGAATGTAGCGGGTAATTCCCCCAAGGAGGCACACATGAAGT
>DATJKB010000492.1:0-2513 GCA_035491875.1 Pyrinomonadaceae bacterium
ATCGATTGCAATGGCGCCGCGGGCGCCGGCATTAAGCGGGTGCTTGAGGGTCGGTTCCGTGAGATGGCTAAGCTACGAGATACCGCACTGAATTGGAATGATCCGGAAGGCGTTCACTCGATGCGCGTATCTTCGCGTCGGCTTCGCAGCGCGCTCCGCGATTTCACACCGTACCTCCGCAAACGAGGTCTCGCGTCGTCGTTGGGACAGATAAAGCGGATCGCCGACGCACTCGGTGAGGTACGTGATCAGGATGTTGCAATCGATGCGCTAGAGAAACTTCGATCGACAGCGCCGCAGGAAGTTTCTGCCGTAATCGGCGAGTTGATAAGTATCAGGGAGGTTGCCCGAAACAAAGCGCGACAGAATTTGAATCGAATCGTCGCCAGGGCGCAGCTAAAACAACTTAACCGCTCATTCGTAACGGCAGTGGATGCCGCAACCGCACCCAAAGCCCAAAGAGGTACAGCTAGTAAACCTGATCCAACTTATCTTGACATGGCCCGGTCGGTAATCCTCGATCGGTTGAAAGAGCTGGAGAAATTGAGCAATAGTCTCTATCGACCCTTAAAGGCAAGCCCACTGCACGACATGCGCATCGCCGCAAAACGCCTGCGGTACGCGATCGAGTTATTCCAGGAATGCTGGGGAGCGGACATCGTCCCCTTTGCCGCGGAGACGGCACGATTGCAAACATCATTAGGGGATCTGCACGATTGTGATGTTTGGATAGAGAGTTTTGGTGAGCATATTCTTGACACGAAGAAGAAGAAAGAGCAGTACCAGAACGATGAGTTTTCCTGGCTTCTCACACATTTCATTCACTGTCGTCACAATCATTTCGACGACGCGTTTGACATCTGGCGTGAGTGGGAAGCGCGCGGCATGAGCGACATGTTGCGTCAAGTTCTTAGTCCGCTGAAGGCTCAACCCTCAGCAGAAACCAGTGATCCGGCTTCGGGTCTCCCTGAACCACCAACTAATCCTTCATGACAGCCACAGCGACACGGGAAAAGAAGAAGCCTTCAAAGGGCAAAGAGCGGAAGCCACGAAATCTCCGCAGTCAAAAGCAGCTTTTATTCAATCGCGAGCTGAGTTGGCTGGAGTTCAATCGCCGCGTGTTGGAAGAAGGACTGGATCAGCGGCATCCATCGCTCGAGCGATTAAAGTTTCTGGCAATCTTCTCTTCAAATCTGGACGAGTTTTTCATGGTGCGGGTGTCAGGTCTACAGGAATCGCTCGCAGGTGGTTTTGGTGAGATGTCACCCGATGGAATGTCGCCTGCCGAACAACTGAAAGCCATTCGCGCGAAGTTGAAACCAATGCTAGATCAACAGATGAATTGCTTGAAGCAGCAGGTGCTTCCGGCATTGGCTGAACACCACATCGTAATTCGCCGTTACCGCGATCTTTCGAAACGCGAGAAGAAAGTTGCCGATACGTACTTCTTCGAAAATGTTTTTCCCATTCTCACGCCCCAGGCCGTCGACCCTGGCCATCCATTCCCGTACGTCTCAAACTTGAGTCTGAACCTGGGTGTAATGGTCGAGCCGCAACAGGCGAAGAAGAAGGGCGACTCAACGGGCGCACCGGCCAGGTTTGCGCGAGTCAAGTTACCGCCGATTGTTCCAAAACTTGTTCCGGTTGACGACAAAGGAACGTTCACATTTTTAGGAAGTCTAATTGCGGCGAACATCCAAACACTGTTTCCCGGAATGCGAACTGGCAAGTGCCACTTGTTTCGTGTAACGCGTGATGCCGACTTCGAGATCAAAGAAGACGAAGCGAGTGATCTGCTGCGCACGATGCAGCAACACGTGAGGCGTATGCGCTTTGGCGATGCCGCGAGGTTAGAAGTCTCGGCAACGATGCCAAAGGAGATGGTGTCGTTTCTAACTCAATCACTCGAGTTAATTCCGGATGATGTTTACGTCGTTGATGGTCCGTTCAACATTCCGGACTTGATGCAGTTGTATGATCTTGATCGACCGGACTTAAAAGACCAGCCATTGCAGCTCACGACGCCGGTTCAATTGCGGAAGGACGAAGATATTTTTCGCGCCATCAAGCGCCAGGACATATTGCTTCACCATCCGTACACGGCTTATGCGACCGTTACTAATTTCATAAATGCTGCGGCTGCTGATCCTGATGTAGTGGCGATCAAAATCTGTCTGTATCGCACGGGAAAAAACTCGCCAATCGTGAAAGCGTTGATTGATGCTGTCGAGAGAGGAAAACAGGTGGCGGCACTGGTCGAACTCAAAGCGCGCTTCGACGAGGAAAGCAATATCGAGTGGGCGCACCGGTTGGAACAGGCAGGCGTACACGTTGTTTATGGCATGGTCGGACTCAAAACGCATTGCAAATTGACGCTCGTCGTGCGCCGAGAGGGTCGCAGGTTACAGCGTTACGTTCACCTCGCAACCGGTAATTACAATCCCACAACTTCGCGCATCTACACGGATCTCGGAGTGTTCACGACCGACGATCAGATCGCCGACGACGCTACA
>DATJKB010000493.1:0-5949 GCA_035491875.1 Pyrinomonadaceae bacterium
TTCTCAACGGCTTTGTCGCGATTCTCCCGCGCGAACTGTTGAAGCCGCACGCGGAAGTCGCGCTCCGCCTCGCCCGGATTTGAAGCAACTTCAAGGCTGGGACTCTCAAACAATTCAATCCGGTGATTGCGATAAATCCAAGTTGCGAGTTCCTTATTCCACTTCTCGTAGTTCTTTACTTTGCTCGCCGCGCTGGGCAACGTTCCGAACGCTGCATTTGACTCCGAGTCGCTTTCCAGTTCCTCAACAGGCACATCGATCACTGATGCTTGCGCCCAATCCAACGCGATCGGGCCTTCAGAGAACGGAGAGAGCATTGTCACTTGCTGCGTCATGTCGATCGTTTTGGAGTCGCTGTAATGAATCTCAGCCGCGCCCATGATCATCGGTTGATAAGTCAGACGTTCGCTGCCGCTCGCTGCGGAACGAATCGGCAGGAAGTATTGCGTGACTTCAGCAGGTAACACCGGCCGCTGGATATCCTCTGGTTTGTCCTGGACCACCGGCAGCGATGTCGACGGCGCCGCTGAAACCGCCGCGGGCAGCGTTGGTGAAGCGGGAGCTTGCCCTTTAGCCGGAGCCATCAACTCTTTGATTTGAACTCTCGTCAATGGTCCACGCAGATATGACATCGCCCAACGACTCTCAAACACTTCCGGCGCGTCGTCGTGAGTGTTGTTGAGCACAAAAATGCGAGTGCTGAGACCGGCGAGAGTCTCCTCCATCTGCTGACGATCGAATCTTTGTCCACTGCCTGCAGCGGCGCCTTCGAGTCCTTCCAGAACACGTGCCTTGTCTCGCTCTGTTTGCAGTCTACCGATAAACCAGGTTCCGGTATTGGATAGACCCTTGTAATCGAGATCGACGGGATTCTGTGTCGCCAGCACGACACCGAGACCAAACGCGCGTCCTTGTTTCAATAAAGTCAGCAGCGGAAGTTTCGATGGAGGGTTTGCGACCGGTGGGAAATAGCCAAAGATCTCATCCATGTAGAGAATTGCTCGGAGGCTCGTCGTTCCTGACTGAGTTCTCATCCAACCAAGAACTGCATTCAAAAGCAGCGACACGAAAAACATTCGCTGTGCATCATCGAGATGCGCGATGGAGAAGATAGCGATGCGCGGTTTGCCCTGTGGCGTATGCAGAATTTGTGGAATGTCGAGCGGGTCGCCTTCCATCCAGGATGCAAAGGTTGGCGCGGCGAGTAAATTGTTGAGACCCATGGCCAAGTGAAAACGATCCTGCGCAGGAAAGACTGATTCGAGATCCATAACGCCGAGCTTTGTTACCGGCGGCTTCTGAATTTGTTGGATCAAACCTGGCAGATCCAAATCCAACCCTTCACTCCATTGCTTTGTAAAAATCGTTGAGAGCAGAACGTGCTCGCGACTTTCGATCGGATCTGCGTCGATGCCGATCAAACCGAGCAGACTGGTTGCTGTCGTATTTACACGCTCTGCAAGTAACTCGGGTTCATCGCGAATGGCAGGTGGTGGTGCAGCAAACGATTTTAGAATCGAGACGGAAATTCCTGCGTTGCTGCCGGGTGTATAAACGCGAAACTCCGCGGCGTCGCGCAGACGTTGAATTCGATTTCCATCTTGTCCCCACTCGGCGAGTCCTTTTTTCCAAAGCTCCGCCTGCTGCGCTGCATAATCGGCCGGCGACAGATTCTTTTTCTCCGCATCGTCTTCGTTGATCCAGGGCTGAAAGTCCTGGGGCTTTAGTTCCGGAAAGGTCAGAAGCAGGTTGGGCAGATCACCTTTGGGATCAATAACAATCGCGGGAATGCCGTCGATTGCAGCTTCTTCAAGCAAGCTGATACACAAGCCGGTCTTGCCACTGCCGGTCATGCCCACACACACGGCATGTGTAACAAGATCTTTTGAATCGTAGAGTAGTAATCCCTCTTTGCGCTTTTTGTTTGTGAGATCGTAAGGACTGCCGAGATAGAAAGCCCCTAGTTTTTCAAAGTCGTTCACCGTTAGTTGTCCTCGAAAGAAGTAATGAAACTAATATCGCTGCCACTTAATGCGCGTGTACGCGATGCGGAAACCGTGTCGCTCCGCGTTGCGCTGCGATGCTGAGCCAGGCAACGCACACATCATTGCGATGTCGCAGTCATGCTGGGCTGCGTAGCGAAGGCGTTCATCGAGCAGCGCGAGTTGGGCGCCTTGTTTGCGCCCTTCGGGAATGGTGCTCGCGCCTGCGAGCAGCGCAACGCCATCGAAAATATTCATCAACCCTGTGGCTATCGGGCGCCCATTGAGTATCGCTAGAAACGAGCGGGCGTTCTCTCGCCTTGCATTGACGCGGCCCACATCGTGCAGGAAATCGGCGAGTTCGCCAAATTCACTCCAACCCTGGAATGCAACTTCAGCCCACAAGTCTGCCTCCGCCGGACCGGTCAAGCGCACTTGAATTTTCTCGTTGACTGCAACCGACAGCGGAGATTCGCGTGAGATCGGTCGATACATCACACTCGTGAACTCGATCGGCTGATAGCCTCCGTCGTTCAGTAACGGCAGGACTGAAGGATCCGCATGTGGAGACACTTCATGACAAATTGGAGCGCCGCGATCCAGAAAAAACTGCTCGACGGCTTTAAGTTCTCTCTCATTCAAACGCTGAAACATTCCCATTCCGAAGGTTTGGGTCACGGGTGAAGTCCGCCCGTCGTACATCGCGTAGGTGCCGCCTATCTCTTTCCACGTGGCTCCCTTGTCAGGGAACGCGCGTGCTCGGCCTTCGACAAAGTCTGCGTTTGAGAGAGCCTCAGCCCGTTCTAATCTGCGCGCCAGGGATAAATCAGCAAAGGCGTAGCCGTCTCGATTGTTCATTGGTTGATCCAAACCGTCTTGATGTTCACGAATTCGCGAATTCCAAATTCCGACAGCTCGCGACCATATCCTGAATGCTTAATCCCGCCAAATGGTAAACGCGGATCAGAAGCGACCATGCCGTTGATGAACACTGTGCCAGCTTCCACTTCATTGATGAAACGCTCCTGCTCTTTTACGTCGTTGGTCCATGCGGCTGAACCCAGGCCGAACGTGGTTGAGTTCGCCAGTTGAATCGCTTCGTTTATGTCCGCCACACGAAAGAGCATCGCAACAGGACCAAATATTTCTTCACATGAGATTTTCGTCGAAGGGTCTATGCCTGCAAGCACTGTCGGTTCATAGTAATTACCAGGGCGTTGCAAGCGTTTGCCACCCGTAAGGATACGCGCACCCTGGGAAACAGCGTCATTAACTTGTCTTTCCAGGTCTTTGACGATCTGTGGCGTCGCCAACGGTCCAATCTCGGTCGATTCTTCCAGCGGATCGCCAACGCGCAGGGCTTTCATTTCTTCGACAAAGCGTTTCTCAAACTCATCATAGATAGCAGCCGAAACTATGAATCGTTTGGCCGCGATACACGACTGACCGTTATTGATCGTCCGTGCTTTCACTGCTGTAGTCACTGCCGCTTCAAAGGTAGCCGAAGGCATAACGATGAACGGATCACTGCCGCCGAGTTCGAGCACGGTCGTCTTGATGTGTTTGCCCGCGATTGATGCAACGCTGCTGCCGGCTGGTTCACTACCGGTCAACGTCGCTGCCGCAACGCGTTCATCAGCGAGAATGCGTTCAACTGCTTCAACTCCGACAAGCAGAGTTTGAAAAGCGCCCTCCGGAAAACCAGCGCGACGGAAGAGATCTTCGATCGCCAGCGCGCACTGAGGCACATTCGACGCATGTTTGAGAAGACCGACGTTACCTGCCATCAATGCTGGTGCGGCAAAACGCAGCACCTGCCAGAAAGGGAAGTTCCAGGGCATCACGGCGAGCACCGGACCGATTGGTTGAAACCGCACGAAGCTTTTTTTCGCGTCGGTTTCAACGACAATATCTGCAAGATGAGTCTGGGCATTTTCCGCATAGTATCTACAAACCCAGGCGCACTTCTCAGCTTCGGCAATCGCAGCTTTGATTGGTTTACCCATCTCGGTGGTCATTAGTTTCCCGAACACGAGCTTTTCGTTTTCGAGAATCTCTGCGACACGAAACATCTTTTGCGCACGATCTTCGAAGCTCGTCAGTCTATGCGAGCGAAAAGTGTCGCTGGCTAGCTGAAGCTTCTGTTCGATTTGATGTTGTGAATGTGGCTGGAAAGTCTTGACCGTTTCCCCTGTGCTCGGATTGACAGACGCAATGGACATATGAACTCCCTCGATGAAGACTGTCGGTGTGTGGCCATTATAGGAAAGTGAGTCCGTCATACATAGGAGGCCTGTCAGAAATGCGCGCCCAGAGGGAGGGGAGATAATTCAACTTCGGAGTATGGCGCAGTTGGGAAGGGGGCAAGCGGTTGTTACTCTCAACTTGCTGAGGCGACAACGAGCGCGCCCCCGCTGCCTGTCCAAGATCGTCAATGTCGTCGAAACAGAAGAAGCGGGGGCGCGCTGCTAGTCACATTCGCAAGTTGACTCAATTGACCGCTTGCCCCCTTCCTAACTGCACCACCACCCAACCTTGTCACCATTTGCAAATCCTTCTTTGAAAATGGAAACTCGATAAGACGAGTTTTCCCATGGCCAAACAAAAACCAAAATTAGACAAGTTCGCGATCGCCTCTGCGTTGCAGGAAATTGCCTCGTTAATGGAGTTAAAGGGGGGCACTAACAAGTTCAAGGCACGGGCTTACAACGCAGGCGCGCGTTCGATAGCCGGAGTATCTGCCGACCTCGGCGATCTTGTTGCTGAAGATCGTCTAACCACACTGCCTGGTATCGGCAACGCGTTGGCTTCCCAGATCAAACAACTTTATCTCACCGGCGAGTCGTCAGTATTGCAAGCACTGCGTACGGAGTTTCCGCCTGGAATTATCGAGTTATCAGGAGTGCCTGGACTAAGTGTGGGAAAGATCAAGCAACTCCATGAAGGTCTTGGCATAAAGTCAGTCGACGAGTTGAAGAGTGCCGCCGCCGCCGGAAAGGTGCGAAAGCTGAAGGGCTTTGGTGAGAAGACAGAGAGCAAGCTACTCGAGTCGCTATCCGATCACGCCAAACGGGGTCGCACGCCGAAGCGTCTCCACCTGCATCGCGCGTGGCGCACCGCCGAACAAATTGAAAACTATCTCTCGACCGCGCGGGGGCTGAAGAAGTTGAGTGTTGCCGGCTCACTTCGGAGATGGAGCGAAACGGTCGGCACGATCAAGTTCGTTGCCAGCGCAAACCAACCGGCGGCGTTGCTGCAACTCTTCCTACGCTTTCCTTTGATCGTCCAAACCGAAACTCAAAAAGAGAATCGTGCGACGGTTGTTTTTGCCGATGGTAGTCGAGTGTCGCTCGTGGCTGTTCCACCCGATGAATTTGCTGCCACTCTGTTTGCTGAAACTGGATCAAGTGCTCATGTTTCTAAAGTGGCGAAACTCTTCAGTCGGGGAGGCCCTGCGAAAAGGTCGAAGAGAATGTCTCGCGCAGAACTTAATGGTGATGCGGTAGTCTACGAGCAACTGGGCATGCAATACATCGCGCCGGAGCTACGAGAAGACACCGGTGAAGTCGAGGCAGCGTTAAAGCTCAAACTACCAGCGGATTTGATTGAGCTCGCCGACATTCGTGGCCTGGTCCACTGTCACACTACTTATTCGGACGGTAAACATTCGGTTGAAGAAATGGCCCTTGCTGCCGAAGCGATGGGGATGCAGTACATCACCATCACTGATCATTCTCCGACCGCGTTTTATGCGGGCGGCGTTGAGCTTGATCGATTGCAGCGGCAGTGGGAAGAGATAGATCAGGTTCAGGAAAAGGTGAAGGTGAAGATTTTGCGCGGCACCGAGTCAGACATCCTGGCGAACGGTGCGCTCGATTATCCTGACAAGATACTCGAGAAGTTTGATGTCATCGTTGCCAGCATTCATTCCCGCTACAAGATGGATTCAGAGAAGATGACGCGTCGA
>DATJKB010000494.1:0-3821 GCA_035491875.1 Pyrinomonadaceae bacterium
TGGCGAAAGAAACCGGGTGCATCTGGCGAAGATGCTCAAGGAAGGCGCCAACGTCCTTCTGCTTGACGAGCCCACAAACGATCTAGATGTGAACACGCTTCGTGCGCTGGAAGAAGCCCTGGAAAACTTTGCAGGCTGCGCCGTGGTAATCTCGCACGACCGCTGGTTCCTCGATCGAATTGCGACTCACATTCTGGCGTTCGAAGGCGACAGCAAGGTTACGTGGTTCGAAGGCAACTACTCGGATTACGAAGCCGATCGAAAGGCGCGTTTAGGTGCAGCCGCAGAACAGCCGCATAGGATTAAGTATCGGCATCTGACCCGGAATTAGAATCAGGGAGCAGGAGCAGCGTGCAGGTGCAGGCTGCCGCGTGCTCCTGCCTAGTACCCCTGCTCCCCGTTTTTTACTATGTCCACCACGCGATTAGAAGCCTTCAGCGACGGCGTTATCGCAATCCTCATTACAATCATGGTGCTTGAACTGCGCGCTCCGCACGACTCGAGTTTGGCTGCGCTGCGACCACTCTGGCCCGTCTTCCTGAGCTACGTAATGAGTTTTATCTATCTTGGTATCTACTGGAACAATCATCACCACCTCTTGCACGCATCCGAACACGTCAATGGCCGAATACTGTGGGCCAACCTTCATCTTCTCTTCTGGCTTTCACTTATTCCATTTACAACTGCCTGGATGGGCGAGAACCATTTCGGTGGGTCGTCGGTTGCGCTCTATGGCGTAGTTTTGTTGTGTGCCGCAATCTCCTATTTCATTCTGGTGCGCGCGTTGTTAGCGCTTCACGGAAGCGAATCGGTGCTTGCTGCTGCGCTCGGTAGCGATTTCAAAGGAAAGATCTCGATCGTTTTTTATTTGGTAGCGATTGCGTTGACTTTTATAAACAATTGGATCGGCTTTGCGATCTACGTGCTGGTGGCGATCATGTGGCTTGTTCCTGATAAACGGATCGAAAGACAAGTCGGCCACTACTAAACGGTCAACAATCTAAAGAGAACTCTGAAAAGTCACAATGAACAGATATTCAGTACGTAGGTCACTTGATCAGAGTTCCTAAATCGGCATTTTCAACCTGAGGCCCAACTATGAACAGAACAGCAGTCGTCTTACTGACTCTCACTGCGATCATCACGATTCTTCCCAAACCGGCTTTTGCTCAAAACTATCCCAGCGAAACGCCACGGAAGTTTGAACCAACAAACCAGGGTTTCAATTACATCAAGCGCGATGTGATGATACCGATGCGCGATGGTGTGAAGCTGCACACGGTAATACTGATTCCAAAAGGCGCGCGCAATGCTCCCATTCTGATAACCAGAACTCCTTACGACGCCACAAGCCTCACAAGTCATGCAGAGAGTTCGGACCTCGGCTCAATTCTCACGGGCTACGACAATGCTACAGACGTCATCGTGGAAGGTGGTTACATCCGTGTCGTGCAAGACATTCGCGGGAAGTATGGCTCGGAAGGCGACTACGTGATGAACCGTCCACTGCATGGTCCGCAGAATCCAACAAACGTTGATCACGCAACGGATACTTACGACACGATCGATTGGCTTGTTAAGAACATCCCCGAGAGTAATGGACGCGTCGGCATCCTCGGCATTTCATACGACGGCTTCCTTCCGCTCATGGCGCTTATCAATCCGCATCCGGCACTCAAAGTTTCTGTGCCGATGAATCCGATGGTCGACGGATGGATTGGTGACGATTGGTTTCATTACGGCGCTTTCCGCCAACAGGGAATGAGCTACATCTACGATCAGCAAGCCACGCGGGAAAACGCAATCAAATGGTGGACAAGCCATTACGACGACTACGACATGTTCATGGAAGCAGGCTCGGCTGGCGAACTTGGTCGCCGGCGCGGACTGGAGCAGGTCGGCTTCTGGCGAAAGATTTTGGAGCATCCGAGTTACGACGCTTACTGGCGGGATCAGGCCGTCGACAAAATACTAGCTGCTCAACCTCTGAAGGTGCCGGTGATGCTGGTTCATAGTCTATGGGACCAGGAGGATATCTATGGTGATATCGCCGTCTACAAAGCTATCGAGCCTAAAGATACAAGCAACGACAAAGTGTTCCTGGTTATGGGCCCATGGCATCACGGCCAGGAGATTCGCGACGGCAGCCAGTTAGGCGCGATCAAGTTTAATAGCGACACATCGCTGACCTTTCGCAAGGAAATCCTGCGGCCCTTTTTGGATTACTACTTGAAGGACGGCGCGCCCAAACCGAACATCTCACCCGTTGTGGCGTTCGAAACGGGCACCAATGTTTGGCGCAACTTCAAAGCATGGCCGATGGGATGCGAGACTGGATGCAGCATCAAGCCAACTCCGCTATATCTTAAAGACGGTCTGAAGGCGAGCTTTAGCGCTTCAGCGTCGTCGAGGCCCGGATACGAGGAATACATTTCCGATCCGGCGAAGCCAGTTCCGTTTCGGGCGCGGCCGATTGACGGTGCGAGTTGGTCACGCTGGTTGGTCGACGATCAAAGAGAAGCATCAGGACGTCCGGATGTGTTGGTCTTCACATCTGAGGCACTGACTTCACCGGTGAAGATCAGTGGTCAACCAATCGCGAATCTTATCGCTTCAACGAGTGGCACAGATTCAGATTGGGTAGTGAAGCTGATTGATCTTTACCCCGATCAAGTAGCTGGCCAGCCGAACATGGGTGGTTTCCAATTGATGATTGCGGCGGATGTTTTTCGCGGCCGGTACCGCGAGAGCCTGGAAGTCGCGAAACCGATCACCGCGAACGAGCCGCTGCTTTACCGCTTCGCTTTGCCAACTACGAATCATGTGTTCCTTCCGGGGCATCGCATGATGGTGCAGATTCAATCGAGTTGGTTCCCACTGTACGATCGGAATCCGCAGACGTTCGTTAAGAGCATCTTCTGGGCGAAGCCAGAGGACTTTCGTAAAGCGACTCAACGGATCTACCATGCACCCGGCCAGGCGAGTTTTGTCGAACTCCCGCTGGTCACGCAACGTTGATCTTTTTCAATCGCAAGCGTTCGCTCGTAATCTAGAAAGCCACCAACTCACACGAGGTTCGTTATGAGAATACTTACGCTCGTTTTCAGCATTTTCTTACTTCTGTTAATCGCCCCGGTCGTTTTCGCAAAAGACGACATCATTAAAGAGTTAATGAAATCCGGAGGCAAGACCCGCGTCTACTATCTTTACGTTCCATCCTCCATTCAACCATCGACAACGGTTCCGCTGGTCGTGATGCTCCATGGTTCTACTCGCACCGGAAGTTCGCTCGTTGAAAAGTGGAAAGACCTTGCAAAGAAAGAAGGCTTCATCATCGCTGGCCCAGATGCCACCAATCTCAAAGGTTGGCAGGCGCCACAGGATGGACCAGAGTTTTTGCATGATCTCGTCGAAGAACTGAAAACAAAATATCCTGTGAATCCGCGACAGGTCTACCTCTTTGGCCATTCTGCAGGCGCGACGTTCGCGCTCGAAATCTCTCTTCTTGAATCACAATACTTCGCCGCAACCGCAGTTCACGCGGGCGCGTTAATGGAAGATGACAAGTCGTGGGTGGAGCTAGCTAAACGAAAGATCCCGCTGTTCATTCAAGTCGGAGAGTACGATGAATACTTTCCAGTTAAGGTCGTTCGGGAGACACGCGATCTTTTGAAAACTTCAGGCTTTCCCATCGAGCTGACAGAAATAAAAGATCACGATCACTGGTATTACGACAAAGCACTGAAGATCAATCAGGTTGCCTGGGACTTTTTGAAAAAGTACACATTGGAAGCGGATCCGATCTATCGCAAATACAACTT
>DATJKB010000495.1:0-3550 GCA_035491875.1 Pyrinomonadaceae bacterium
GCCGAAGCCATTCTTTTGAAGATGAACCCCGAACAGATTCAGCAGATGTTGAATACGGAGTTTGGCGGTATGAACGAAGTATTAGCCGATCTTTATGCTGATACCGGAGACCAACGCTGGTTGAACCTTTCGCACCGCTTCGATCACAAGGCCGTTGTCGATCCGCTTTCACGACGTGAAGACCGGCTTTCAGGGTTACACGGAAACACGCAAGTGCCAAAGTTGCTCGGCGTGTTGATGCGTTACATCTATGCGGGCGATAAAGCAGACGGAATCGCAGCTGAGTTCTTTTGGGACGCCGTCGTGAATGACCACACCTATGCGACTGGAGGCCATGGGAAGGATGAATACTTTGGACCACCTGACGAGTTGAGCGAACGCATCGATGGTCGAACTAACGAGAGTTGCAACGTCTACAACATGCTGAAGATGACGCGACAACTTTTCGCAGTAAAGCCCGAGATGAAATACGCGGAGTTTGAAGAGCGAGCGTTGTTCAATCATGTGCTTGGTTCGATTGATCCGGAAGACGGGCGTACGTGTTACATGGTGCCAATTGGTCAGGGAGTCAGGCACGAATACCAGGATATGTTCCGCAGCTTTACCTGTTGCGTGGGCAGTGGCATGGAAAGTCACAGTCTTCATGGCGACGGAATCTATTACGAGTCAGCCGATCGCCTTTGGGTGAACTTGTATGTGCCATCCACGGCAAACTGGAAAGCAGCGGGCGTTCAATTCGCAATGGACACCGACTTTCCGGAAGGCGAAAAAGCAACCCTGAAACTTAGTATGCAGCGAGCGAAGCAATTCACGCTCGCTCTGCGCCGGCCGTCGTGGTCCGAAGCGGGATTTGAGGTTCGCATCAATGGCCAACTGTTTAAGGATGTTTCTGCGCCGGGTACTTACGTTGCCCTGAAAAGAAGGTGGAAGACCGGCGACGTTGTGACGGTCGCTCTTCCGAAATCACTACGAATCGAAGGACTCGCCGATAACAAAAACAGAGCAGCGCTGATGTGGGGGCCACTCGTTCTTGCGGGAGACATGGGTCCGGAGCGACGCGGTGGACCAGCCGATCCGATCCCTTCTTTTCTAACTGAATCGCGGCCGATTGAGGAGTGGTTGAAGCCTGAACGCGAGAAACCAGCCAGTTTTCGCAGCGAAGGAATTGGGCGTTTGACCGATCAATCAAAGAAGGATGTTGAGTTCGTCCCATTCTATCGATTACATCGTCGCACCTATTCGATCTATTGGGACCTGTACAACTCCGAGACCTGGACCAGGCGACTCGCAGAAGTCGCCGCGGAAAATGCGAGAAGCAAGAAGATCGATTCAATGACGACGGTGTTCGTTCAGCCGGGAGATACTCAGACAGAAAAAGGGTTCAACCAGCAGGGCGAGGAGACGAGCACCGATGGAACGTCGGGCCGGCGCGCGCGACGTGGTAAGAAGTGGTTCTCTTACGATCTACCTGTCGATTCAACGAAGAGCCCGGCGCTTTTAATAACTTACTTCACCATCGAGCGCTCGACACGCACGTTTGACGTCCTCGTTGATGGTCAACTCGTGGGCCAACAGAAAATAGAGCGCAGTGTGCCGGGAAGTGCAGCGGGCCACTTCTTTGATGTCGAATACAACATTCCTACGGAACTCTTAAAGGACAAGAAAAAGATCACTGTGCGATTTCAGTCGACGGGCGGCAATGAAATCGCCGGCGTTTACGGAGTTCGATTGATCAGAGTTGGTGGAGATAAATGAGCGCTGAGTCGATAACTATTGAGGTGGAGCAGTTTTCTGTGCGCTGTTCACAGGCCCTGAACTTTGCCAAAAGGTTCCATCGGCGTAATCCAGATGAAGTATGACTACACGCTCATTGAACAGTGTTCGGTTATAGGCTGTAGGTGCTTTGGTCGTACTCTTCGGATTAATTTGCGAAGGAACTTTTTCTGTTAGGGTTTTTTCTTTACCCGGCGGGATGTCAGTTTTGGTGGTGAGAACATAACAGATGGCGTCGCCGGGATCTTTACGGTCGAAAAAGTACGCCCACTGAACAACTACGATTGTCTTGTTACCTGTATTCTTGATCGACGCGGTGAATTTGTAATCGATACCTCGAATACTCCCTGTAGGTCCACGAGGCGCGGCTGGCGCTGCTCCTGATGCATCTGCCATCGGCGGTGGACCTGCCTCACCTTTTTCTTGTGGATTACCCAGGACGCGAGTGCCGGTTGCGCTTACTGGTGATGACGAAACAGACATCGAAGGTGCTGACGGGCCTACGAGCATCTGCGAGACGCTCTCGCTCCAATCGAACTTCAAGATTTCTACATCGGTGGGTTTTGAGTGCTCTGAACGCAGCGCTGCTTGCTGCCTCACTTTATTGGCGGCGGCGATGAATTGAGATTCAAGTTTCTTGTCGAGTTCGAAGCATCTCTTTAGATCAACTTCTGATGGGACCTGCTCTCCTCGCATGAGTCTCACAATGCCCCGATCGCCGTATGCTTTGGCGTACTGAGGTGATAATTCGATCGCTCTATTAAGGTCGTCAATGGCCCCGTCTAAGTCACCCTTCTGAGCCAACAAATTTCCGCGATCGTCATAGAACCTTGGATGTTGCCTGAGGCTGATCGCCTTAGTAAGGTCAACTAACGCATCATCGAGTTTACCCAATCGGTATAGGGCAATACCTCGGAAGTAATAACAGAACTCCAGATTTTGCCCGTTCAATTCGATAGCCCTTGTAAAGTCGCCAATTGCGCCAGGGAAATCGTTCTTTTCAAAGCGAGATATTCCGCGCTGAGAATACTCATCGGCTGAGATAGGATTCTGTGCTTGCGCAGAGTAAGAGGTAAAAACGAGAAGGAAAATGAGCTGAAGCGCCAAATAATGCATCCATCCTCCGATCCGACGACTAGTGGTCTTCGCTTGGTTGGAACGAGGCCTCGAGATTAGCTCTAATCTCCTCGAGCGTAAACGACGCTTGGGCCTCCTTTCAGTTCCATGTGCATAAAGGGACTGGCCCGTGAGTCTGACACTCACTGGTGGAGGCGCTCTTCATAACATCAGTACCACCGCCGGCGTTTACGGAGTTCGATTGATCAGAATAGGAGATAAATGAGGGTGGAGTCGTCAGGCTATTGAGGTGGAGCAGTTTTTCTGTGCGCTGTTCATTTGACGACCAATATGCGCGCAGCATTAATTGCGTTGTACAGCCTGGTCGCTAATTCGGAGTCTAAGTTTCGTAGTTTTGCATGCTGTGTCAGCGATGCCGAACGATCTTTCAACCCAAGATAAGCCATCCCGAGGCTATAAACCGCTGGGGCATTGTTTGGTGCGAGTCTTAAAGCCGCTTCGAAGTATCTGACGCTTTTAGAATAGTCGCGAAGACTAAAACTAACCGCACCGAGATTGTATTTTAGTTCGAATGAATCCGGCGTGAGTGTGAGTCCCTTAATGAACGCGGTCCTCGCTTCCTCAAATCGGCTTAGTCGGTGATATGCGACGCCCAACCCGTTGTAGGCGAGGGCGAACTTCGGGTTGAGTTCAATCGTCC
>DATJKB010000496.1:0-16108 GCA_035491875.1 Pyrinomonadaceae bacterium
TGGTCTCCACTACACCTGGAGCTCATTTATCGATACCGCGTCGGAGATCTTCAATCCGTCCAGCGGTGAAGTTGCTGTTTCGCAAGACTCGTTTAACCGCAACGCAGATCGAGCTCGTTCGACGTATGACCGGCCACATCGTCTGACCGGCAACTTCGTTTACGAACTTCCGTGGTATCAGAACCAGCAAGGCTTAACCGGTCATTTGTTGGGTGGGTGGCAGCTAAACGGCTTCTTCACTTTCCAAAGTGGTGCTCCGTTTACTGTACTTAATGGATCGGATCCGGCAGGCGCACTATCCGGCATCAACACGTTGGTTGGTGACGCTATCCGGCCGAACCTCGCAACCAATCTTCCGCTGAGCAGTATGGCCGTTCCGGAAATCCTGGCGGCCGGCGGTGCTAGCTTGTTCCAGAGAATCACGGCTGCTCAACGCGTGGGTAATGCAGGTCGCAATATCCTACGTGCTGACGGAATCAACAACCTCGATTTCGGAATCTTCAAGAACACGAAGATTGGTGAAAATCAGAGGATTCAACTCCGAGCCGAATTTAACAATGCGACGAATACACGCGATTTCGGTATCCCCGAAGGACGTGTCAATTCCACCAACTTCCTCAACCAGTGGGGAACCAATGGCGGAAACCGTCGCATCGTTCTCGGTCTGCGGTATATCTTCTAATCCTTCAGTCGTTGGGCGACTTCGGTCTTTCCAACGAACCGTAGTCAATGGCTGGAGAGAGAACACTTCTCTCCAGCCATTTCTTTTCGATGTCGAGCGTGTGTGACATAATACGCGCACATCACCTCCGAACTTTCCGCGCTGACAGCTGTGAAAAGGAGCGCAAACGATGAGACTAATCTTAGTATTCGTTGCTTTAGTTTCCTTTGGCCCCGCACTACGTGCACAAACAGCAGCTGCACCACAACCGGCCGCATTGGAGGTGGAAGTCGTCAAGTTTAGCTGGAGTAAGGAGCGCTTGAACTGGCAACACAATCCGTTTGGAGGGCCCAACGAGAACTTTCATGAAATGCAGATGCGCGCTCGTGCTGAAAAGCGTTTGACAGACGCCAAACGAGGTAACTCAGCAGACATCAAGAAAATCGAGAGCGACGCAAAAGCTGACGTCAAGATCTCAGAAGCGCGGCGGGAAAACGAAAGCGCCGAAGTTCCACGTTACGTCTTTCTCTATCGCACGTCGATCAGGAACGGCAGTACGAAAGCCATCAAGGAGATCGACTGGGACTACATTTTCTATGACGCCGGCACCCGCGAGGAGCTCGGCCGACGACAGTTCACAAGTGTCCAGACGATAGGTCCAGGTAAAAGCAAAGAGCTGTCGTTCATGGTTCCAACTCCTCCAACCAGACGAATCAGCGTTAACTCTCTCGACAAGAAAGAGCGATCTGGACTCGAGGAACAAGTCGTCGTCGTCAGAATCACCTATGCCGACGGCTCGGTTTGGCAGCTTCAATGATAACGCTCTTATGAACATGCTGATCAGACGTTCCCTTCCCGAAGAGGCTGAACTCCTCTCGCGAATAGCTCACGACGCAAAGAAGTATTGGGGCTACCCTGAAAACTGGATAGAACGCTGGAGCGCAGACCTCACAATCGCGCCCGATTTTGTCCGAGATAACCAGGTGTATGTTGCGGAGCGTGATCAACAGATCTGCGGCTTCTATGCCTTATGCATCAATGGCGAACGAGCAGAGCTCGAGCACATGTGGGTTGCTCCCGCTTATATCGGTAGCGGCGTGGGCAAGGAATTGTTTCTCGATGCGATGGACCGCTCAACTGCGATGAATGTCCGTCGAATTGATATCACTGCCGATCCTAATGCAGCCGGTTTCTATGAACGAATGGGAGCGACTCGTACGGGAGACATTGTGAGTGAGATGGATGGCCAGCCAAGAATCCTGCCAAGAATGTCAATCGAACCACCGAACAACGAATAGAAGTACTCGTTCCGAAGCAAGAAAAAGCAGCCGCAGATTTGCACAGATAACGCAGATCAGAACTAGTGATTAGAGATAAGAGACGGTGAGTTCCTCTTCTCCTTTCTCGTCACTTATCACTCATCACTCATCACTCATCACTTATCTCTTTCTTTTCCGGGTTATCTGTGCAAATCTGCGGCTGCTTTTTCTTGCTCCTGCCGTCGCGCTCGTTCTCCGTTGTCTTCTCTTGCTCGGTCTTGGATTCCTCACACGGACGTTTCTCTTCTTCTGAATCAGCCTCATCAACTGAAGACGGCAAGTTCAGTAGCAAAATCCCTGGCGTCGTAGGCAGATCAAATGTTGGGACTTCAACAGTTGGCGTGTCTGACGGTTCACTGCCGGGTCGTCCCATCGTTCGAAAAGTCTTTCGGATCAACTTGCGTCCCTGTGTGGGCCCACCAAAAGCCAGGCCCGACAATGCATGGTCGTCGAAATCTGCAATCGAAAAGACGCTTCCGTCTCTAAGCGTGCCGTCAAGATTAGGATCGGGAAAAGCATCGATGCGTGCGATACCGCCGTTTCCGTCAGACCCGTCGAACGAAGAAGAAGCATCTTCAATCACGTAGACGTTTCCTCTCTGATCGACTGTCAGACCATGCAGGAAAAGATTGTTGTCGATCGAAAGTCCTTCGACCACAACCTCGTCGTAATCCGCTCGACCATCACCGTTGTCGTCGTAAACCGCCAACATGAGCGAGTCGTTTCCAACTGAATGAGAGAAGACAACACCGCGCGAGTTCACCGCAACGTCCAGCGGTGCATCGTCAGAGAACTGATACGAGTAGTACGGGACGTTGTCGAGTGTGTCCGGGTATCCGTCCTGGTTGGTGTCGCGAATGATTCTCAACTCGTCGGACGCAAAATCAGCAATAAGCACGTCGTTGTTCGGAAGCAGCGCCAGTCCGTTTGCATTGAACAGACGATTGTCGCCGACCGTTACCAGTGTGCGAGAACGCGAGTTATCAAAACCACCAGTCAAAGGATTGCGAACCAGCAACACAACTCCGGGTGAAGGTTCGTTGTTCGGATCATCCGGGTCAGCGGAGTTGTAGTAACCACTCGAAGAAATAACAACGAACTCACGACCGTCAAGAGCCGTTCCCGCTACGACTGCTGCCGCTGAAGGCAAGCTAAAGTCGCGCTGTAGATCGTAGGTTGCTGACTGGTTCACGACGAAGTCACCATTCGTATCGAGAGCAACGACGAGAACACCTATCAATCGATTATTGAGAGTGGCTGAGTAAACTTCATAACGCGAGCCTGAACGACCCACTGCGATATCAAACGAACCGCCCGCTGAATCGAAGGTGGTGCGTTCATCAGCACCGAGATCCAAATTACGATCGACGAACTGCTCGTCGGTTCCCGCCGTGGAGGTAAGACTGACCTGCGATGTATGCAGAACTCGGTGTAGCTGCGTGCCGGGTGGAATCGGCGTCGTCGCAGGAATGTTCTGATCGCCACTCATCGCACGCGCAATCGTTCGCTTGTCACTGCGACTCAAGCGTGGGCGACGCGCTCGTTCATTTGCGGGTATTGCGGGCTCATAGCTGCCACCCCGCGAGCGCTGTGAAAACGCCGGCTGCCGAGATCGCAACGCTCGCCTGAGATCAGGACGAAGATCGGGATTGATCACTTGCGCGCTGCCAACAATTGCAGAGACGTAGGCTCCAACAATCAAAGCAACTACAAAGGCAAGAAAAAGTATGACGAAACGAACAGCTTTCATGGCCAGCCTTCTAACTTCTTGCGAGCCGCGACCCCGGAGAGCGAATCCGGGGCGCGGCTTAGTTCAGATCACGCAGTTAACGAACGGGGTCGTCGGGCTTCCCTGGTCGTGCCGGAGGAGGATCCGATCGTGGCGGTGGATCCGATCTTGGCGGCGGATCGGAGCGTGGCGGCGGATCCGAACGCGGCGGCGGATCCGAACGCGGTGGGGGATCGTTACGGGGAGGCGGCTCATTCCGCGGCTCGGAACGTTGCGGTGGGGGATCGTTACGGGGAGGCGGCTCATACCGCGGTTCGGAACGCTGTGGCGGGGGATCGTTACGAGGAGGCGGCTCATACCTTGGCTCCGATCGCTGTGGCGGTGGATCTGACCTCGGAGGCGGCTCAGATCGCTGAGGCGATTCAGAACGTGGCGGTGGTTCAGAGCGCGGTGGTGGATCGGATCTTGGCGGCGGTTCGTAACGAGCCGGTGGATCTGATCGCGGTTCCGAACGCGGCGATGAACGAGGCTCAGATCTTTCCGTCGGCTCACCTCGGTCGGGTCTCGATGTTCTTGCGGGGGGATCGGAAGGCTCCGAACGCGGAGACTCGTATCGTGGCGGCGGCGATGGATTGTCAGACGAGCGTGGAGCCTCGATCCGCTGCCGTTCGCGTGATGGCTTATCACCATCGTCACGCTGTACTGGTCGAACAACCCGGACGGGTGGATCGTCGCGCGTTTCAGTAGAACGCGGCGCAGGTGACGTATCAGTCGACGGATTATTCGGTGATGCTGGCGCGCGTCGATCCAGTCGTTCGCCATCAGGATTTGTTGGCGCAACCGGAGTTGTAACTCTCGACCTCAAAGGCTTCGACGATTCACCTGTTGGACCAGTGACATCGGGATTTCCTGAATCACCTCCCCCAACAATCCGTGGCGGACGCGAAACTGCGCCTGTCGGTCTGCTCTCCGGCGTTCCTCCTCTTGAGGTATCAGATGGAGACGCGCCTCGCGGTTCACGACCATTGAAGATTCTCGAGCGACGCAGTTCATCATCCAGTGGCGCTCCTGGTGTTCGAGTTGCTGCCCCGGTGGTGTCCGGAAGGCCAGCTGTTGGAAAAGAGCGAATTGGCGGACGAGCTATCATCGGCCGATCGGGTCGTTGACCAGCGGCCGATCTATCTTGTCCATCCTGACCCGTACCGACACGCGCCGGTAATCCTCCTCTAACAGGATCCGCGTTGACTGCGCGTCGCGCGAGAGTATCGTCGGCACGCTGGGGTCGCAGAGCATCGTCGCCAATCGATCTTGCTGGAATCCTCGTTACCGCTCGCAAGTACGCAGGATTCACGCGTCGCAGTTCAGCCAACTCATAGGCGTGTAACGCAATCAATCGCTCACGAGTAGCATGATGGTAATAACGTGAGTGCGGATCGCGCTGGTAGTAATGAAGCGGATACCAGCAGTAATAGTTATCGAATGAAATGTGAAATGCGACGAGCGCCGGACGCCACCAACTTCGATTTCTGAAGTAACGACTTCGCGGACTCCAGGCCCAACGGTTGTTGTAATAGACCCAGCGACCGTAGTGATACGGCGCCCAGCCCCAGGGTTCGTAACCAACCCACGTCCACCCATACGGCGGAACCCATGTCCAATGACCGTAGCGGTAAGGCGCCCAATCATCATAGATGCCTATGGCTGTACTACGTGGCTGCCAAACCCAACCATATTCAGCAGCGTAGACCCAATCGCCATAGGCATCCAGATCTTCCGCCCCCCAGACATACGAGTCGTAGTACTGAACGTCGTAACGTAAGCGTTGCGCGAGATAACGCTCACGATCATCTACCCATCGATCCAAAACATCAGCTGTGGCTGCCGCGACGAATTCCCAGTCGCCCGCATTATCGCCTTCAGTAATCAGTTCAGCCGTTCGCCCATCACGCAGAGCGAAACCAGACGTGTCCGAGTAGATTCGCGCATTACCTCCGTCCCGCACGGTAAATCGCACGTGACCTCCGCGCGCGACATCGACCCGATACAATCCATTCTTTTCCGCGGCCAGCGTCGAGTGTGGCGCATCGATCTCAAAATATTCTTTCTGGCGGTCGAATCGCGCGAGACGGATAACGGCCGTGCCCGCAAACACGCCAAGTGCAATTCCTTCATCGCGCAACGTGAGAATCTTGAGAGCCGAGCTCGGTCCGAGCCGCACGAAATTGCGAGCGTCGATCTGGATTTCCAAACGACTGTCAGCATCGGTTGCAATGGTGTCGCCTTCGACTAATGGAAAGTTGAGTCGCGCCCGCTCCCAGTCGGTATTTCCGACACGTTTGAGGTTGACTTCGCCGCCAATCAGACTGATGCGGACGACGCGCGCTTTTACGTCGTAATCGTCTGGTTCATCGTCGTCGAATGCACGGGCGGGGATTGCAGTGAAGAGGACAGTAAAGAAGAGACCCAGAAGAATCGGGGAGACCAGTCGGGTACGCATTTTCGTGCTCCTTCTAATCGGCTGATTTGTTCTTGTGTGTCAGCGCCTCATGCCGACTGATTAGCGGAAAGAACCGTGCACTGACAGCGGTCATCGGAGTCAAACCGTGGGGTAGTAGCTTGTGATGGTTTGGTCCGTCGCCTTAAAAGGAGCAATGGGCATGCCCGCAAATGGCTTATGGTGACTGTGGGAAGTGAATTTGAGATTTCTCAAACGCGGATTGAGAATCAATCTCGAAGAGTGAAACCAGCTTGAGTGAAACTTGAGAACGAGAAGTTTGGATCAGAGAGTGGTGAGAAGACGAGTTGTTGCCGTGAACGACTGATTACGTGCAACCGCAACACGATTTGGTGCCTGCCGTTCTAAAACCAGCCGCAGATTTTCACAGATAAAGCAGATAAGAAGTAGGAGGGATACCTCATGGGTTCTTAAGTCTGATCTGCGTTTATCTGTGAAAATCTGCGGCGCGTATTTCCTGGTGAACCGATCCGCTTCAGGTCCGCTTCAGCAGCAATGTACCCGAAGCTCGTCCACTGGTCGCTCGCCACAATCTGCCGGAACACCTCAGCCGCTTCGGCCTTGCGTCCGTTATACAGAAGCCAGTTACCAAGTCCGTACATGATGCTGTGGGAGGCTGCGGACGCTTCCTGTTTCTTCGTCTCGTCGGCCAGCGTTTCGAAGGGTATCTCCCCCTTGTACATCAGCAGTAATTTGTAATAGCCGGTGTTCTCTATGACGTCCATCCCGGCGCGAATCGGGAGCAAGACCTTTGCTGCTTCTTCCAGACGATTGAGGCGTCGCAATGTCATGTACAGCCAATGACTCGTCGCTACCACACGATCAGGACTATCCGAAACCTTCAAACACTCGCGATAAGCGTTTAATGCTCTTTTGTTTTGACCTTTGAGATAGTAAGCGAGTCCAAGGTGATACCAGATATTGAACTTTAGCGTGCTCGTGGGAATGTTGCGCGCGTTCGGCTGACCATCGGGTTCGATCTGATCGGGTTTACCGCGCATCAGTCGCGCCGCCTTCTCGAGGTCAGCAATCGCCAGCTCAAACTGTCGCACAGTGATGTGACGATGTCCGCGATGACGATAGAACCGCGCATCTGCGGGAAAGTTCCTTGCGCCGTTACCGAACACGTCGATTGCTTCGCGAAACTTTCCGAGATAGCCAAGCCGTCGCCCCAACCAAATGACCGCTTCAGGATCGTTTGGATTGGCTTCGAATTCTGCTCGCGCATTCTGTAATCTGGTGTCCATCTCCTGTTTTGCAGCGGCGGAGACGGGCGGAGGCTGCCGATCGAGATAACTTTGCTGACCGCGTGATTGGCCCACGGCCAAAATAGTCGCAGCGCTCAGAAGTAACGCAACTGATAGGATTCGATTGTTCACGGCTTTGCTTCTATGACAACTCAAGTGCTGGAGTCAAATCTTCTTTCCCTGGAGTGCGGTGGCCCGGCGCCGCCTTATCGCGACAGCTCCGGCGACGTGCGGCTGTAACAAAGCGGCGCCAGGCCGCCGTACTCCAAAGAGAGACGCATGACTGATAATTTCGACCTCATCGTCATCGGAGCCGGTATCAACGGCGCCGGTGTGGCTCGCGACGGTGCCATGCGAGGGTTGAAGGTCTGCGTGTTAGAAAAAGCAGACATCGCCAGCGGCACAAGTAGCGCATCGACGAGACTAATCCATGGCGGGTTGCGTTATTTGGAGCATGGCGAATTTGGGCTCGTGCGCGAGTCGCTGCGGGAGCGAGAGACGCTGCTGAAGATTGCTCCTCACCTTGTTAAACCCATTCCAATTCTCATTCCAATCTACAAGCACGCGCGCCGTGGTCGTTTGCAGCTGCAGGCAGGAATGCTTTTGTACGATCTGCTGTCGTATGACAAAACTCTGCGGCGTCATCGCATGTTATCGAGCAACGAAACACTTAAGTACGCGCCGGGTCTTACTTCCGATGGATTGACCGGAAGCGCTGTTTATTACGACACGCAGGTTGAGTTTGCTGAACGACTCGTGCTCGAGAACATCCTCGATGCTCGAGCCCACGGCGCAGAAGTGTTCACTTATGCGCAAGTCACTCGTATCGCGAACGAAAATGGAAAGGCTACAGGCGTTGAGTTTGTTTGGAAAGGTGGAAGCGGAAGTCTCCACGGGCGGTTCGTGGTAAACGCAGCTGGGCCCTGGGTTGACGAACTTTTACAAACCACTGGCAACTCGAACCGTTTGATTGGCGGAACCAAAGGAAGCCACATCATCGTTGCGCCATTCGATGGTGCTCCATCAATGGCGTTGTACGCTGAGGCGACAAGCGACGGTCGTCCGTTCTTTATCATTCCCTGGAACAGTAACTACTTGATCGGTACTACTGACATTCACTTCTCTGACGATCCAAGCCAGGCGCGTTGCGATGATTCAGAACTCGATTACCTGTTGACGGAAACTAATCGTGTTCTGTCGAAAGCAAATCTCTCGCGTAACGACGTTCTGTTCACGTATTCCGGTGTTCGACCTTTGCCGTTTACAAACCAAAAGGACGAGCAACGAATCACTCGACGTCACTTCATTCGTCAACACCGTGAATTGGCAAATGTTTGCTCGTTAGTCGGTGGGAAGCTAACTACTTATCGACAGCTGGCTGAAGAATGCGTCGATCTAGTCTTCGATAGTTTGAATGAACCGCGACCGAGGTGTTCTACGGCTGAGGTTGAGCTGCCTGGCGCAAGAAAATACGATCTTCTGGCCACGTGGTTCAGAGCTGACGAACGCTTTAGTCGCAGAGTTCATGAACGATTGCTGTGTATTTACGGAAGCCGGACGGACGAACTTCTGAAGGTGTGCGAAAGAAATGTTGTGCTACTTCAGCCGCTGAACGACTCCAGCGACGTACTTGCAGGCGAGATTGTCTTCGCATTCGAACAGGAGATGGCGACTACACTAACCGACTGCCTCGCTCGAAGGACGATGAGCAGCTTCAATGCGGACCTGGCAATTGGAGAGGATGAAAGAGCGGTGGCCGTGGCTAAACGCTTTCTTAGTTGGGGTGATGAACGCGCAAAGCACGACGTCGAAGACTATCGTCGTTACACGCAGGGCTTAGCGCGCGCCTGAGGTCAGTTCAACCATCCGCCGCATCGATTCCCGAGCAAAGCGTTTCTGTAATTGTCTGGCGAGCGGCGCCGCCATCCTGACTAGCTGATGGTGTGGACGCGAGAAGGCGAGAATGTCGTACCAAACGGTGTCATCATTTAAATCCCATTCGACTTTGAAACGTTCTTCACCAGTTTCGACGTGATCTGGAAGGGTGCCGTAAGCAAAACCAAATCTTTCAGTCGGACCTGCTTCATTAATCACATAAACGACACGCGCGGCACTCAACGACCAAGCTCCGAAAGTGTGCGCCTTAACAGCGACAGTGGCACCTGCAGTCACCGGCACACCTGCCGGCACGATACTCACCCATCCGAGATCAAATTGCCTCCAGGCGCTAAGCGCGTCCTTCGCTCTCTGAAAGACGGCAGCGCCTATGCCGATTTGAACGCGGTTGTGGTCTACAACGTAACCGGCAGGCGCGTTGCCGTTTGTTGCGCCGACAGCTTGATATGAAAAAGGCAGCTCCCGCTGCGCATTAATAAAGTTGGTTACAGTTTCGGCGGAGGGCTCAGACAAAAAGAACATTGATGATTGTAGATTTTAGATTGTCGATTGATGATTGAGACACCACCCGCTTTAGCGGCGTGGAGCTTCAACTTCTGCCTACTAATGCATCTTCTTCTCATTCTCCCCAGGCTTCAGCCTGGGGACAGCAGGCTCTGAGAAACAGTAAACCGTTTGAACGGTTTCTCTAAGTATGTCGACATTTAACGAGCGAGATTTTGTAAGCCGTTAAAACGGTTCCCTAGAACTAGAATGCCACTGCAACCCCGGGCTGAAGCCTGGGGGAGGATTAAAAGACTGGAATGCTGGTTAGGTCGAAGATGACACTCCACGCCGCTAAAGCGGGTGGTGTCTTCAATCTTCAATCACTTCGATGCTTTCGCCCGCGGATGAAAACGTCGATAGGCGGAACGTAGATGAATATCGGTAATGTGCGTGTATATCTGCGTGGTCGAGATATCGCTGTGACCAAGTAACGCCTGCACTGAACGTGAGTCAGCGCCGTGTTGCAAGAGATGCGTGGCAAAACTGTGACGCAGCGTGTGAGGCGAGACGTTATTGATGCCTACACCTTCCGAATATCGCTTGATCATGGACCACACAATGTGACGATTGAACGGCTTACCACGATGAAGAAACATATGCAGCGAATGCTGTTTGCCGTAGGAAGCCTTCACCGACGCGTATTGTTGCAGCCAGTGAATCGCGCTCTTGCCTAACGGAACACACCGCTCTTTGCTTCCTTTTCCATGACACACGACGAGACCGGCGTGGAGATCGACATCTGATTGCTTCAATGACGCAAGTTCCGAAACTCGCAACCCCGTGGCGTACATCAGTTCAAGAATTGCACGGTCCCTGACGCCCTCGTCATTGGACACATCAGGCGCAGCCAGTAGTCGATTGATCTCATCCTCTGTAAGAAAGCGCGGCAAATAGGAGAAACGTTGTGGTGTATCAAGGTCTTCGGCCGGGTGGCGCTTGATGTGACCATCCAGCATGAGGAATTTGTAGAAACCGCGAACAGCGCTGACTGCGCGCGCAACCGAAGTTGGAGCCAGGCCATCGCGTGTGAGACTCGCTATCCACTTCCGCAGATCGGCGCGCTCCAGCTCAATCACAGGTTTTTTATTGGCTGTGGCCCAACTGTTAAGACGTGCGAGATCACGTGCGTAACTCTCGAGCGTATGTCGCGCAAGACCTTTTTCAACCTGAATGTATGACAAAAATTCTTTTATGAAGTCGCGATCATTGCTCACGCCGCGAGTATAACCGATCCACTTCAGCAAGGTTTGCCGGTTTTAATAACCCTTAGTGGTTCGCTTAGAACGACTCAACTCTCTGCGCATCCTCGGCGCCTCTGAGGCTTCTTAGAAACTTAAGCAACAAGCCAGAGAAGTCTCTGTGTAACCTCGGCGTTCCCTGCGACTCAGCGGTTTTCATTTACGTTCCGAGCCATCAACAAAGCTGAGATTGGAGAACCTGACTTCACTGACAGACAGAATCCTTCGACCTTGACAGGTTGCATACGACCCAATAGATTCCGCGCCACCAAAATCAAAGACTGGGAGAGGTTTCGCCCCCAGAAGGAGAATTCAAAATGAGTATCAGCTTTACCCGACGTACCTATACTGCCTTGCTCATCGTGCTTGCCGCCGTTCTTTTGGTTGTGCCGATTGGCCTGCGCGCGGCAAACACACCGACAGTGTTGGAAGCATGCGTCAACCCGGGTAACGGAAACATGCGTCTTGTAGACGCGAGTACCGCGTGTCATGCAAACGAAACTCGGGTTGAGTGGAATAGTGAAGGACCGCAAGGACCTCCGGGACCTCAAGGAGATCCCGGACCGCAGGGACCTCCAGGACCCTCTTCGGGTGGTGGTGCCCCATTCGTTTGGGTATGCACACCGGCACATTTTCCCCAGGGCGGTTCGAGTTCAAGATCAGATCTTTATGTGTTCAATGGCAGCGCCAGCACGGCCAACGTTGCGGTCCACTTTCTTGACAAAGACGGGAACAACCTGGTGGGCCACACCATTCCTGGTTCAGTTCCGGCAACGGTTTATCCCGGAGAATCCGGCGCAACTACCGCACCCGTATCGGTTGGACATACGAGGAATCTGACTTGGGTTATGCCGGTCGTCAGTCCTCCCCCCACATTCGATGGAATTACAGATGTTGTATTCACTGTTACAGTCACATCTGATCAGCCGGTCGTCGTCGGTGCAAACTTCCAGTTTGGTGGCTTCTTGCCAAACGTGTGTCATCTGCTGCCGAAATAGATCGCAGATGTTTCTTTAGTAGAGTTGGAATGTTCTAACTATTACTGGGAGCGCTACGTTCGCCACAAGTTGTGTGAATTAGCTCACTGCCGACCAGACGTCCGCGCTCCCAGTGAAGAGTTGCGCAGACTTTGATCTGAATTATTCGTAACGAAGACATTCAATCGGATCGAGTTTGGAAGCCTTGCGTGCCGGCCATACGCCAAACAGCAAACCAACGCCGATTGAGACCGTGAGACCGGTAACAACCGCCCAGGTGGGAATCGCCGCGGGAAGAGACGGAATCAGGAACATCAGCAACTGGCTGATGCCAACAGCAAGTAAGACTCCGAGAACGCCGCCAAGAAACGTTAGCATCATCGCTTCAAATAAAAACTGTCGCACAATGTCTCGACGCCGGGCCCCGATGGCTTTGCGTACTCCAATCTCCTTGGTGCGTTCCGTAACACTCACCAACATGATGTTCATCACGCCAATGCCACCAACAAGCAATCCCAGACTGGAAATAGCAATAGCGATCAAGCCGATCATTGCAGTGATGGAGTCGAATTGTTCGATAAACTTGTCGGCGGTTTTGATGTCGAAGTTATTGGGAGCGCCAAACTGCACGCCGCGACGACGGCGCAGGATCTCTTCTGCCTGTGTGAGTGCCTCGCCTACCTGACCTGAACGCCCGCGGATGATGAGCAGTACGTAGCCTCTTGCTGGAGCGACCTTCTGCGCGGTTCGAAAAGGGATATAGACGGCGTTGTCTTCTTCATTTTCTCCGAAGAAGCCGGCCTTTCGTTTTTCCAACACTCCGACAACTTCAAAGTTATAACCACCCATGCGCACCTGCGTGCCCGCAATGTTGTTGCGGCCAGGGAAAAGTGCGTCAGCAGCATTCACACCAATGACCATTACGTTGGCGCGCTGCTGATCGTCTAACTCAGTAATGAATCGACCTTCCTTCAAAACGACGTTGTAAAGCTCCGCGTAATTTGACGAAACCCCCTGCGTGTTGCCCCAGCGATAGTTGTGTCCTTCGAAAGTGATGTTGTCGTCGAAAGGTCCGCCGTTGTAACCAACATTAGGAGCCACGTGCGCTACATCTTCCACCGCAGGAGCGAGTGCTTTGATCGCTTGTGCGTCGTCAACCGTCAGCGGCTTTCGCAAGCGCTCTGATCGATCAGAATTGGTTCTTGGGCCGGTGGATAGATGAAACGCCCAGATGTTGCTCGTTCCATACTCCTCGATCATCGACACAATGTTCTGGCGCATGCCGGTAAGAAGCGAGGCGATGCAGATCGCGGTCATCACGCCAATTACGATTCCCAGGACCGTCAGAACGCTGCGAAACTTATGCGAACGAACACTATCGAACGCCATCGCCAGCGTCTCACGTAACATGCCCTTTGGAACTTTAAGCTTCATTACTTCGCCTGTGTTAAAGCCAGGATTGGATCGAGCCTCGCCGCCTTAAACGCCGGATAGATACCGGCAATCATTCCCACAATCGTCGAAACGATCAACGCCAACAAGATGTAACCGATTGTGATCGTCATGGTTATTGAAGCCAGCGTTGTGATCAATGTCGTCACACCCCACGAGACCAACAAGCCGATCACGCCCCCAAGCGCACAAAGGATTCCCGACTCAATAAGAAACTGCATCAGGATTTGCCGTCGCGTTGCGCCCACCGCTTTGCGCAAACCAACTTCAAATGTCCTTTCAGTGACGCTGACGAGCATGATGTTCATTACAACGATGCCGCCGACAAGCAGAGTGATAGCAGTGATCGGTACAACAACTGCGGCAATGGTTGCAGTGAACTGATCAATCTGCTTATTGAGCTCTTCAACATTTACGAGACCAAAATCGTCTTCGTCGTTGCCGTTCAACTTATGCTTGATACGCATCGAAACGCGAGCATCTTCAATTGCCGCGTGAAACGTCTCGCGTGTGCGGCTCTTGCCATGAATGCCCATGCCATTGCGACCAAAGATCATCAGGTGGGTGGTGACAGGAATGTAGACGTGACGATCAAGTGAGTCGCCGAAAAACGAGCCTCGTTTTTCTTCTACGCCCACGACACGCATGGGAAGACCGCGAATCTTAAGTGTCTTTCCCATTGGATCCTGGTTAGGAAAGAACTTGTCTTTAATATCGGCACCGAGCACGACCACCATCGCTGAACGTTCAACTTCATCATTCGAAATGAAGCGGCCGAATTCGATGGTCTTGTCTTCGATCTCGACCATGTTAGCGGTCACGCCGAAAACCTGTGCGCCCGCGAACTCAATTCCATCCTGTTTCAGGTCGGTTCCACCACCGACCGCTGCACCGACTTCCGCGCAATTCGCGCAATGGTCGCGGATCCACTCATAGTCGTCCCAATTAAGTCGCTTGTTGCGCCGGTTACGCCTCTCAAACTCCTCGTCAGACATGTCGCCTGAGAACGCCATCCGCGCAATCATGAAATGGTTACTACCCAGCACCTTCGACACCCTGTCAACGACGTAGGTGTTCAAGCCACTGATAGAAGCGCCAACTGTGACAACGGAGGCGACACCGATGATGATGCCGATAAGTGTGAGAAAAGCGCGCAGTTTATGAGCAAAGATCGACCGCAGTGCGATCCTGAGCGCGTCAGAATAAAAGGAAAATATTGCTCTCATTTGCAAACCCGGCTGGAACAGCGGTCGGGTGGCTATACGCCTTCAAAACCCGTTAAGTTCGCCGTGAAAACGTGGGATGGCGATTTCCATTAAGTCGTTAGACTCTGCCGACCACACTTAGTTCCACCACTTAAACGCAATTGGGCCGTGGTTATTAACAAGTCGCTCCGAGCGAATTGTGGTTCTAATTTGGTTTGGCCAGCCTTGAGGCGTATTGCGGCTTGTCGGCTCACAAGAGAATGGAGGGAGCAGCGGAATTCCGCAGTTGGGCGTGGCGAAATGTTGCCGGCAAAGGTGCGGCGAGAAAGAAGTGGTTTCGTCGCCGCGCCCAGTTTTCGTGAAATAGGGAAATATCTGCTACTTAACTGCGACGCTACCGAGTGACAACTTCGACGTCACATCTTTAGCATCCGTCGCTACAAGCTGTAACGCTGCATTATCGAGAGTCAACACCGCATCTCCGACCGCAATTCCCTCGACCTCGATAAAGAAGAGTGGGCCAGTCCCCTTGACCGGGGTCTTCCCATTCAGTCCCGAAATCGAAATAAGACACGTTCCTGTCGGATCAACGGAGTGTGTGAATGCCGGCGCATTCTCAGATGCCAGCAAGTTACCGGCGGCGATTGTCGTAATGTTGACCACCGTCGGATCAAACCGGATCGCGAACAACGCAAGACTGATGGCGACGTCAGAACTCATCTGTACGGCGTACCGACGCTTCTCGCCAACCCTCAGTACATCGTCAGCGGGCAAGAAGCTGATCTGCGCGACACGTCCAGTGCCTGATTTCAGATTCAGTGATGAATCTGTTGGGGCAGGCATACTTGTCAGCACGGCGTTCCGAGTAGCAGCAGTACTCGAGTTAACCGCTGCTACTTCGGTCGCACCACGATCGCTCACCAAAGACTTCGGTGCCGGCACAAATTCTTCCGAAGGAGCAGTCAGGTTATTGAGAGTCATGCCGTTACCCGGAGCCGGAGCCGTCGTCGCAACTGTCCAGTTATTCACAGTCTGTGGCGGAATTGGCTGTCCGTTAAGTCCTGCTGGAACGGCCGTATCAGGAAATTGGACCACAGCGTTCTTCGACAACAGTCGCGCGGCTGCGATTTGATCGTCGCGATCCGCCTCGCGGATCATCGCTTCCAAAGAACCAGTCGCCGGCGAAGACTGAGTTCCACTCGGTCGCATCTGCTCGTCATCTGGTGTTATAGCGGGCGCTCGTAAGACTCTCGGAGTTACAGAAATCACGATGTCGATTTGTCGATCATCGTGAGTCGGTGAGCTGAATAAGCGACCAAGCCA
>DATJKB010000497.1:0-5147 GCA_035491875.1 Pyrinomonadaceae bacterium
GAACTACCGCTTGCCCCCGACTGCACCTAAGAACGATTCACGATTCACTATTTGTAGCGAGTGCCATGCTTGATAACCACGTCGACATTCTGCAAAAGGTTTATGTGACGGAGCACGTCGCCACGTACGGCTATGACGTCGGCGTACTTCCCTTCGCTAACCGTGCCCACCTGATCTGAGACGCGCATCATGACGGATGGCCAGTAAGTCGCCGCACGTATCGCGACCATTGGATCGATTTTAAATTCATTTACCCAGGCATCGAGTTCGCGCCAAGTAGTTTGACTGTGAAAGTTCATCGGGATTCCGCTGTCGGTTCCGATCAAGAGTACGACACCTGACTCTGCCAACTGCTGAATTTTTCTGTTCAGCGTCGGGCGTCGCAACGGAGTAATTTGATAATAGCTAAGTTGTTGCGGCGTTCTTAACGACTGCTTGATGTCGTCGACAATGGGTTTTGGCAAACCGACTTGCCAGGAAGGATCGTCGAGTTGTTCGGGATTGTCGCGAACGTATTCATAGTTCAAGAGTCCTTGCACGGTCGGTGTCCAAAACAATGGACCAAGGCTCATCTTCGCCGTTCGCTCCCGAATCATGGCAATGATGTCGGGAGGATATTCGGGCGACGTAGCGAGTCCCGTGTGCTCGAAACAATCAACGCCAGCCTGTAAGCCGCGCCGAATTTCTTCAGGACGATGCGAGTGTGCGACAACTGTTAACTTGCGCTTGTGTGCTTCATCAACGACAGCCTGAATTTCTTCCATCGTCATCTGGTCCTGGTCGATAAGCTTGATTACATCGACGCCAGCATCAGCAAGTGTGCGCACTTTGGTTCGCGCGTCGTCCGCGCCTTTGACTCCCCAGCGGAAGTATTCGGTGCCGGGATATGGCTCGTGTTGGATAAATGGGCCGGAAACATACATGGTTGGGCCGGGAATCTCGCCCTTTTTAATACGGTCGCGCACGGAGGTGCTGGCCTTGAGTGGACCGCCAAGATCGCGAGCACTTGTTACGCCGGCGAGCAGCAGTTGTTTCGCCGAGGCCGGCATGATTACGGATTCCATTTGCGATGGGTAGGTTTTGTCCCAGTGGGCGTAGTCGCTGTGTCCGTTGATCATCAGGTGAACGTGCATGTCCCACAGACCCGGAAGAACAGTCATGCCTTCAGTCGAAATCACTTCTGCGCCAGCCGGGACAGTCAGCGTACCCACTTGGCCCACTGCCTTTATTCGCTCGCCTTCGATGATGACGACGCTGTTGCGAATCGGAGTACTGCCGAATCCGTCGATCAGCGTTCCGCCTACGAGTGCTTTGACGTTGCGTTGTGCGCGGCTGGGAGTCGGCAAGGGACCGGAAATGAGGCTTACAAGGGCGAGCACGATCAGCGGGGCGACAGAGTGCTTCATGAGTTTTGTCATATGCAGATCTCCGTGGTTAAAAGTGATCCGGTGTGGCCCAAGAGCGCCTTCATTCACGGCTCCTTTTGAGTTTTCAGTCTGGAAATCTTGTAATCCTGAAATCCTGTCTAAAAACTTTCTTGGCGCTGTTCGGGCCGATTGTTATAGTCTCTTTCCTCTTAAGCTTCAATCGAAATTCTGCATGAAGTGAGGCTTCCTTTGCGTATCGCACTAATCCTGGCCCTTGCATATTTAATCGGCTCGATTCCCTCTGGCTATCTGATCGTTCGCGCCACGGAAGGTGAAGATGTGCGCAAGACGGGTTCGGGTGGAACGGGCGCCACCAACGTTTCGCGTAGCGCGGGCAAAGGCGCGGGAATAGTCACGTTGGTGCTGGATGCGCTTAAGGGTATGTTCGTGGTGTTTCTGGCAGGCCAATTCAGTGATGTTTTGTTTCCGTATGCTGACTGGCCGATCGCTTTTGCCGGAGTGTTCGCGATCCTAGGCCACATCTTTCCAGTGTGGCTCCGGTTCCGTGGCGGTAAAGGGGTGGCCACAGCCCTCGGCGTTTTCCTGATACTTGCGCCAATCGCTGTCGGTTTAGCGTTGGTGATTTTTGCGATTACTTTCGCGGTAACACGCTACGTTTCACTCGCGTCGCTCGCGTCTATTGCTTCGATAGTGATCACACTTCTTTTGCTTACTCTTTTTGATCCTCTCTGGCTGCCGATCGCAATAGCCGCAATTGTCAGTGCTGGTCTCGTCGTATTCGCGCATAGAGCAAACATTCAACGATTGATAGCGCGCACTGAGCCAAAGTTCGAGTAAGCACATGCCAGTCAAGCAGCGAATCGCAATCATCGGCGCTGGTAGTTGGGGAACTGCGCTGGCGATTGTCTCTGCACGTGCCGGTCATGATGTTTATCTATGGTCGCGAAATGCGGAAGTAGCGGCTTCAATTAATGAACGAAAAATCAACGAGCGTTATCTCACCTCAGCCACGATACCTGATGGCGTGACTGCGACTACCAGTATTGAAAGTGCTGTTGCGAATGCGTCGGCGATCATCATTGCAGCCCCATCGCACGCTGTCAGACAACTGCTGGTTGATACTTCTGCTTCCTTGCCAACTGCTTCGTTAATTGTGAGCGCCACAAAGGGAATTGAAGTCGAGAGCGGTAAGCGTATCTCTGAGATTGTCAGTGAGGTAGTTGGACAGAATGCTTTAAAGAGATTTGTCTGTCTGTCAGGTCCTTCCTTCGCTGAAGAAGTGGTCCAGGGGCACCCGACTGCGGTGGTGGCGGCGAGTGTGAATGATGAAGCTGCACAAATGGTCCAACGCAGTCTTAGTTTTGAGACGCTACGTATTTACACGAACAATGATGTGGTGGGGACGGAGCTCGGAGGAGCAGTCAAAAATGTAATGGCGATTGCCGCTGGAATGGTTTCTGGCCTGGGCTTTGGTGCTAACACGCTCGCGGCGTTGATCACGCGCGGGTTGGCTGAGATGTCGCGGCTCGCGCTTGTTAGCGACGCACAGATCGAAACCTTGATGGGGTTGGCAGGGCTCGGAGATCTTGTTTTGACCTGCACAGGAAAACTCTCGCGCAATCGCTTTGTAGGTGAGGAACTCGGAAAGGGAAAGACCCTTACACAAATCACCTCCAACATGAATGAGGTTGCCGAAGGAATCAAGACTACGCTGGGTGTGAAACAGCTTGCCGATCGTGCAGGTCTAGAGATGCCGATCACGAACGAAGTGAAGTCGGTTTTATACGATGGAAAATCAGTTCAAGCTGCCGTCAGCGATCTGTTGAGCCGACCGTTGAAGCATGAAAAGTAGAACTCCAGAATAGTGCATTTGGAAAGGGCAGGGGTAATCACTCAAGTTTGAGTGGCGCAGTTAGGAAGGGGGCAAGCGGGCCTTACTTTCAATGCACCAAACACTCGATGAGCGCGCCCTCGCTCAATTCACAGGATCGCCAACATTGTGGGAAACAGAAGAAGCGGGGGCGCGCTCGTTGAACTTATAAATACTTGAGCTCATTTGCCGCTTGCCCCTTCCCGACTGCACCCATGGAAGATCCGCTTGCCCCCTGCGCTATTGAAGTTTGACCGCGTGGTGCTACCCCAACCTTATCTCAACCGAATCGCCAACTTTCACCACGCCCGGAGTAACGACGCTCGCATACGTACCGAGATTCTGATCGGCGTCTTTCACAATCGTCCGGAGCACACTCGGATCCTTCGACAGATCCTTCTGTGCGTGTGTGGTCATGCCACATCGGGCTGTTGGTATCTGACATTTCAATACAGCGGAGCCAATTTGAAGCTTCTGCAAGGTCCACTCTAATTCGATGAGTCCCTTCAACTCACTCTCAATCAAAAAATTTGGACGAAAGCGGCGGGCATCCCAGATCGCGTCCGGATTCAACCGCTCCATTATCTTTAAAGACGATGTCGTCAAGAGATGAATCGAGAACGCATCGAAGTAGGTGCCTGGTGGTGAAGTGAACTCCATCAGTTCCGGCGGAAGCAAGGAGATATTCGGGACGGGCTCGTTGGGTTCGCGGCTAAACATCTTTCTCAACTCCGCGTTTGCATTTCCAAAACTGGCAAGTGTTGGCAATGCGGAACGAAGCGCCCGGACCCTAGCGAGCCTGCCAAAAACTCGCGCAGCTTTGCTCTTGCGTCGATAGTGCTCCAAATCATCTGCAGGCAAACGTGGCCAGAGAGTAACTGGTTTGCCGAGTAACGCAGTCAGTCGCTGATTAATATCGGCGGCGTCAGTGGCTGTTTTCGATCCGTCGGGAAAAGTAAGGTCAGCGGGAGGTATATCGGCGCCGGCGGGTTCACTCCGATATTGCGCCGCGCATTGCATCAGCAACGGAAAGCGCTTGCCGTTTGTGATCTCGCCTGTCGTTTCGTCGCGCAACGCCCAGCCGCGATCGGCAGGAATACCGAGCGACTCAACCGTGCAGGACTCCAGTCGCTCGCCGGCCATCGACTTCACCGGATAGCGCCAGATCTCTTTGATCGTCCCGATGTGCATAGGCAGAAATAAGCAACAGATTCGGGCAGATCAACGCAGATGTCTTAATCACTTGAGAGGTGCTGCAATCTTATCATTATTCATCCTTGAAGTGTCCTAATTTGTGATTCCAAACCCTTAACTCTCTTCCCCATCCTCTGCGTTCTCTACGTCTCTGCGGCCTCTGCGTTTCGCTAGGCCTAAACCGGATGAGCAACTAACGGGAGATTGATTTGCCAAGTTTGATGAGCGTTTTGGAGGGCCCCGAACAAACGCAGAGGACGCAGAGACGCAGAGAACGCAGAGCCGCAACCAAACGAGCAGCATAGCCGTTCTGAAAAAGTTTCTTAGAAAAACAAGAACTTATGCACTTGCTACGCAGAGCGCGCCGAGGACTCGCAAAGAGTTGCCTAGTTCTAAGAGAGAAACTTCAAATTACGACACTACTCTGAACATGCCATCCTTCACGACTCGCCTTTGAATTGTTATCATGCCCAGCCGCAAGCCTTCTCTTTTTCAAGCGCAAAAGTAAAGGAGCCCATCCCAATGTTCAAGACGTTCATTGCGTCTCGCAAAAGCCTAACTCTCTGTCTCAACTTCGCGTGTTTGTTCGTTTCAATGTCAGTCGTGGCTCAAACACGACCGGCGACGCAACCGCCAAAGGAAACAGATTCCTTCAAAACACTCGAATGGCGCAGCATCGGTCCGTATCGCGGCGG
>DATJKB010000498.1:0-5628 GCA_035491875.1 Pyrinomonadaceae bacterium
GACTTCTAATTGCGTGGTCTCATTAAACTTGAAGAACTTGCGGACCCCCAGATTCACTCCCCACATACTCGGCCCCGTGAGAGTATTGCGTCTCGCGATGTTTGGGTTGTCGAGAGCGTCAGCGCCAATTGGCGGCGGTGCAAAAGCTGTCGGATTGAAGAATTGATCGCCCTGTTTTAGGTACTGGTTGGAGTTGAGTATTAAAGGTCGGAAGGTTGTACCACCGAATCCTCCAACGGCGTCAATAAAGTCGCTGGCAATGTTTCCTGGAAAGACAGGATCACAATTGTCGCAGAACCAGAAGGGAGTGAAACCGGTACCGCTCTTGGCAAACATATTCCATGAAAGCTGGAAGCCTCCAAAAGCCGCGTCGGCCCAACTGGGAAGATTGTCGCCATATTTTTTGCCTTTGCCAAAGGGTAGTTCGTAAATGCCGTACGATACGAATCGATGACGAGACACAAACGCATCACGCGCAAAGTCGTTGCCTGGAATGAACTGGTTGTAGAAGGTGCCGCCCAGGCTTGCATTGCCCGTATCGAAACCATCCCCCTTCTGGTCTAGCAAGGTGTAGCTCGCGTTAAATGTCAGTCCACCCACAAAGCGTCGGTTAGCTTCAATTTGCAAAGCATGCGATCGGCCACTACCAAAATTACCGTAGCGAGCGAGAAAGCTTCCGAGCTCAGGAAACGGCCGACGCGCCGCATCGATGGAACCATCACAGTTACCCTCGTTCGGATCGCAGATGATGACGTTCCCATCATCATCGAATCCATGCGTTCCAAAAGGCGTGTCGCTTGGCGGAAGCATGTTCACATCTACGCCACCAATCAGTCCATGCATTCGTGTACCCATGTAGGAAACTCGAACCGCAATCTGGGAGCGCAGCTCGCGCTCGAACGTTGCATTGAACTGCTCAATGCGTGGCTGTTGTATATCAAACGGAACACTATTAGCTTCCGGTGCGGCATCGAAACCATTTAGTCGCCCCCCTGTGAACGGAGTGACACCGGCGGGCGTTAAACCACCCGGCCACCCACCCAGGGGCACCACGTTACCCGACTTCGTGAGTCCATGATTGAAAGGCGAGGAACCTAACGCGTCACGTATCCCTTGAGCTGAAGAAGTCGGATAGAAAAGTCCGTAACCGCCTCGAAGGACCGTCCTATCATTAAGGCGCCAGGCTATGCCCAGACGCGGTGCGAAGTTGTTTCGATCTGTCTCAACAAGACCTGGACCAATCCCCGCTTGATCAGCGGTCACAACGCCATAATTAACTATGCGTTGATCGATGAGAGGCAACACGTCCGAAGTTGGAACAATGAACCGACCTTTCCTATGAGTGGAGGGATCGACAAAGTCCGGATCGAAATTCACCAAAAGGTTTTCGCTGTCTTTGAATGGAGTAATCAGTTCGTAACGCAACCCAAGATTGAGAGTCACGCGCGGATGAATCTTGTATTCATCCTGGACAAAGAAACCGTACTCGAAATTTGTCGCATCGAGTTGGCCACGGAGCTTTTCGACGTACTGAACGGTGTTTGCCGGTAACCCGATTAGAAATCGAGCCCAGGCATCCGTGGCAGCGGTGCCCGTATAGTTGATTCGTCCGCGAGGGTTACCTCTGTTTGCAACAAAACCATCGGTGCCGTGATTACGCACAACGTCAACACCGCCCTTAAGGCTATGGAGACCTTTTATCCAGGTCACGGTGTCTCCGAAGGTAATTAGTTTTTGATCGAGAGTGCGATTGACACTGCGACCACCGTTGGTGATGGTTGCGAAGTTTGCAACTCTGATTTCTGTTTGACCCGGCGTATCAATGGCGGCCGGACCAACAACGGCACCATAGGCTGTGATGTCGGTCTCGTTGAAACCTATGGAGCTGAGAAATTCACGCAGAGTCAGCGGAGCTCTCCTGAATAGACTTTGCGAATTAAAGCCGCCTCTAGCCTCGTTAACAAAATTGGACGAGAACAGCTTTGAATATGAAAGTGAGAGCGTGTGGTTGCTCTGTTCATTGTCTCGGAGTCCAAACGCGGGGTATGCTGCGCCCGCTACCTGTCCTGAGGTACTTGGATTTCGCTGATAGTTGTAGACACCGTAAAACTTATCATTCGCGCTGAAGTCGTGATCGATTCTTGCCGTAACGAGGTCACGGGTATTGTAGGAGGGGACGTTTTGCGCAAAATCGCTGAGTCTTCCACGAGAATCAACCAAGGCATTTAGACTCGAAGTTGGATAATAGACTTGAAGCAGTTTAGCTACGGTTGGGTTCAATAAGCGGGAAGGAATGCTTATGAAACGACGGGTTGTTCCTACAAGAACCGTGTTGGCGGCTAACTCCGCCGGTGTAAGGAGCGGCAGAACAGCTGCAGGAACTGCTGGCTTGTTGCTATTGCTGAGTTGGGAAAAGTCAGCGTTCAAAAGGCGTTGGCCTGGCAATGTATTTCGAGCCGAAAACCGCACGGTATCCACGCTCCAACGTCGTTCATAGGCACCGAGGAAAAAGGTCTTCTTGTTTCCAAACAGACTCACTGGGCCACTGATGGAGCCGCCTGTCTCGTTCAGATTGAAATAAGGCTTAGGGTAATCCGGACGTGCAGGATTTGGGACAAAGTTAGCCAGGTTGTTTTTGTCTTGGATCGTCCAGGCAGACAACGCGGAGTTTTTGTTGTTGTAAAACAAAGACCCGTGGAAATTTTTCTCACCCCGTTTCGTATCAATGCGGATGTTGGCAATGCCCGCGTACTCCGCCGTGAAGTTGTTCGACAACACTGTCAATTCGCTGATGGCTTCAAGCGATGGTTGACTAGCCGTTGCGCCACCGAAAATTCCACCGTTCGAGCGCTGCCCGTCTAAGGAGAATGCGGCGCCATAACTCTGCGCGCCGATGAATTTAAAATCGAGCCCATCGGCCGATGAAGTAATGTTGGGATTGAGATATAAGAACTGATAAATATCGCGGCTGTCGCGGGGTAGTTGGATGAGGTTCCTGTTATTGATCGTACCGCTGATTGTCGGCGCTTCAGTTTGAATCAAACCGGCATCTGCACTGATGTCCACCATCGCACTCGCTTCGCCTACTTCAAGCTTGGCGTCAGCTCGTACAACATCACTGCTTCCCGCTAGCTCTGCAGTTATGACGGTAGTCTTAAAGCCTGGAGCCGTAATACTCACGCGATACTTACCGGACTTAAGGTTTGGTGCTTCATAGTCACCATCCCCATTGGTGGTAAAGGATTGTGAGATATTCGTGGCCAAGTCTGTAATTTGCACCGTGGCATCGGGAACGCTGGCGCCTTTTTCATCGACTACTGTTCCGCGAATGGCTCCCAAATGGGTTCCCTGCGAATAGCCCACGCTACCAAAGCACAAAAGAAATCCGACCACTATCAGAGCTGCGCTGAGTGTCCGTACGATTCTCATTTCCGACTCCTTAATTGAAAATATCGCCATCGGCATGAATTGAGAAAGCTCGTCCGGCGCGAATGGGGTTCTGCCACAGCCACGACGCCCCGTGTCCGCGAAGCCTTTCTCAAAACTTTTGGGGAGGGTTAGTTTGCGTTCTAGACGAACTATCTGCATATTTAACCCAGGGGTTAGTTTACGTTCGGAACTAACTAAATATTACCTTGCGTTTATGCAATTGCGTTCAACCAGATTGTCTTGCTTTAGGGAAACTCGGTTCGAGTCCGTGGTTTAGAATCCAGCAGCTTATAGCAGGGCGAACGGTTGAATGCAAGGAGTTTCTAAAAGGAGATCGGCAGTTTTGGATTTGAGTTCCACGTCTTCGTATCAATCTAATCCCCGCGGAATCACTGGCAAGACTAAGGCTGAACTGTTTTGCTTATCATGGTAGACAGTCTGGTGAGCTGTGACGAAACGACTTCCATTAACAATTCCCTCACCTGTATTCAGATTGCGATTAAATCTCGGAAAATTGCTGCTCGACACGTATAGACGGATTTGATGTCCGGCCTTAAATACATTTCCCGTGGCCCACAAATCGATCGTGTATTTGTAAATCTTGCCCGGTGTAATCTCAGTCACTTCAGTGGTGCTCTCTCGATACTTTGCCCGGACGATACCGTCAGTCAAGAAACGGGCGTAACCGCTGGGGTCTACGTCTACCAAGAGTGCTGTGAAATCTGTATCGACTGCAGATGTAGACGCGTACAGCTCCAACGAAACGAAACCGGTCACTTCTATGTCTCTGTCTAAGCGAGGGGTGGAGAAAACAAGTACGTCGGAACGCGATTCGTTTGGTTGCTGATTCGCGGGCCCGGGAGGTAAAGCAGTTCCGCAGCATAAACGGCCCCCAATAGTCGGGACAGGATCGCTGGGATCATAATTGAATTCGTCTTTGCGTTCTTCGGTTGGGGGAGATTGAGTCAACTCTCCATCGCCGCGAATTCCATTCGCACCTTTCACAGAGTGTAGGTAATACTTCGTATATCGAGTTCTAGCCAACGGGAAGTCCTGTTCATCGCGCCACACGTTATCGCCCATTATGAACAAACGCACCGGGGCTGTGCTCGCATACTCGTTCTTAATTCCCTTCAGAGAATAATCGAACCACTGCAATGCCGTAGCTGTCATCTCAAGCACTGCACTTTTACCAAAGACCACATCTCCTATTTTTCCTTGCGGCGAAGTCGGCGCATGCGCCCATGGACCAATGATCAATCTTTGTCCACTTCGCGCCTCGGGTGTAGCAGCATTGTCGCGTAATCCAATGAAGTTTTTGATTGACCCTTTTAGGAATAGATCGTGCCAGCCGCCAGCGTGCAATCCCATCACTATCATTTCCTTGTAGTGGTCTGACACGCGCCATTTCTGCCAGTACGCATCGTCTTGTTCATGCTTCAGCCAGTCTTGAAAATAGGGTGCAAGCACAGACGACACTGGCGCACTAAGAAGCGGATAGTTCTTCAGCGGCAACTCCTTTACCCATTCTTTTGGCGCTTGAGTAAGTTCTGCCTGCCGACGCAATGTGTCAATGACCAAACCGGATGTCCATGAACTAGTGAACCACTGCATCAACGCTCCGTTCTGATAGGTCCAACCGTCGTAATACTCGGACGCGGTCACGTAAGGGAAGATCGCTTTCAGATGAGGCGGCTTCGCCATTGACGCGAGCATCTGAGTTGCCCCGACGTACGATCCACCAAACATTCCGACTTTGCCGTTTGAATATTCGAGTTGTGCCGCCCATTCAACGGTGTCATACCCGTCCGAGCTCTCGTCACGAAACGGATAGAACTCACCTCCCGATTGAAAACGCCCACGAGTATCCTGGAGCACCACGATATAGCCATGTGAGGCCAATTCGTTTGCCATCCTCGCTTCGCCTGTCCGGTTGTACGGTGTTCGCTCCAGGATGACAGGAAACTTTTCCTCACCGACAGGTCGGTAAATATCTGCCGTCAGCGAGACACCATCTCGCATCTTGACGCTGACGTTCTGCTGAATCGCAACTCGGTAGAGTGGTTGAGCAGTTGCAGTCGACGCGCTAAGCAGTACAACAAGAAGTGCTACACGGATGATGAAGTTGTATTGAGCTTTCATGTTGTGGGTTGAAGAGAAACGTTTACTAATAATTTTTGTCCTTGCTCCCGAGGAGCA
>DATJKB010000499.1:0-5097 GCA_035491875.1 Pyrinomonadaceae bacterium
TCCGATGCAATACCCGTCCATCTTGTCACTCAGCAAGCGCTGGATCTCTATCTCTCAAAACTCGCCGCGGGCGGCATATTGGCATTCCACATATCGAACCGAAGTCTGGATTTGAAACCTATCCTTGCCGACCTGGCGCAAGGCAGGAAACTTATATGCATCGGGTTCGACGACTTGAAGCCCAGTTCTTTGGAGGGCAAGGATCCGTCTCAATGGGTGGTAATGGCTCGATCCTCAGCTGAGATAAGCAATCTCTCCATTAATTCCCAATGGCAACCGCTAACTGGGACACAGGGACGCAGAGTGTGGACTGACGACTACTCGAATATCTTGCGAGCAATCAGGTGGCATCAATGAGATTTCGAGCCGAATGGAGCAGAACCGCTGGGCTTGGCGCTCTCCTAGTCTCACACTGCGCCCAGTCTCAGGTCGCATTTTCCTTCCGGTCCAATCGTCCATGGATCATCCTCCTCTGAAAGCCCAGTTTTCCTAAGAAAATGACACCTATCGTCGCCTATTCATGGCCTGCTCTTCTCTTCCAAGCGAGCCGAGCGAGCGCTCAATGGTCCACTCGCAGAGTTGAGTTCCTACGGCGCGGTGTACGGCCGCGTTTACCAGGACGTGAATCTGAATGGACGGTTTGATCCAGAGATCGATCACCCACAGGCAAACGTGCGAGTTCGTGTGGATGGAAACCGTTACGTGGTTTCAGATGACATTTGGAAATTTTCAAATCGACAGTGTCGCGCGTGGTGAACACACGGTACGTGCAGCAACTCGTCACGCTCGATTCGCGTCACGATCAAATCGTGAATTTCCGCGTCGTGCGCACCGGCCGCATCAGTGGACATGTCTGGCTCGATGCTAATGAGAATGGACTTCTGGATGAGGGAGAACGTGCTTTACCGGACGTGCGCGTCGTGACGAGTAGTGGTCGCGACACACTGACTGATGACAATGGTTATTTCATCATCGGTGATTTGCCACCCGGAGAGCACATACTGTTGGACGAGAAGACGATACCGGAACGAACCAGATCCGTCTCCGGCTCGCTGACCGTTAAAGTTGCAGGTGGCAACGGAAGCGTCGCAGTGTTTCCGGTCGCGGTGTTACCAGATCAGGTGAAGAAATTTCCGAGAGAGTAGCTTAGTCACCGGCACAACCGCGGGCTAAATCAAAAATGAACGGCTGCCGACATCGGCAGTCATTTTTGTGTTAGCCGTTCGATGCAGTATTGTGCTCTCATGTGCGGCCGCTACACACTCCATACTCGCGACAGAATTGAACTGAAGGGCCTTTCCTTCGCGCCACGATACAACATTGCGCCTAGCCAGGATGTCCTGGTCATCGCAGACTTCGGCAGAGGCGTTGAGGCTCGATCACTTACGTGGGGATTAATTCCTTCCTGGAGCACTGACGGAAAAGCATTTATCAACGCGCGCGCTGAAACGCTCGAAGAAAGACCTAGCTTCAGCGAATCATTTCGCTTACGTCGATGCCTGATCCCGGCAAACGGTTTCTTTGAATGGAAGCGTTCTGGACGAGAGAAGCGACCATTTTACTTTCAAGCAAGCGACGAAGCGGTTGTCTATTTTGCGGGCATTTGGGATAGCTGGAGTCATCGCGGGAATGTCATCGACTCTTGCGCTATCATCACGACGCCGGCGAACGACCTGGTTGGAGAACTTCATGATCGAATGCCGGCCATACTTCTTCCTGAAGATCAGAAGGCCTGGCTTGATCCGCGCACCAATCGACTCGCGTTGTTGCGAATGCTACAACCATATCCGGCTTCTCAAATGAAGCTGCATCCTGTCGGCAGCCGTGTGAATTCACCAGAGAACGATTCCGCAGACTTACTACTCGCCGTTGAAGCCGAAGTGGGCCAGACGCTAAGTTTGTTCTAGTGACGGCGGAGGCGACATTTTCGATTAATACTTCAAAGGAGAAAACATGCATCCCAGAAGTGAAGAGGTGGTCAATTACCTGGACCAGATACGAACAGAACTACGCGCTGCCGTTGATTCGGTTCCGTCAGAGGCTCGCAACCAGAAGCCCGCGCCCGATCAGTGGTCCGTGGCCCAAGTTCTGGATCACGTGGCCATCGTCCACAATCGCGTCGCCATTGCGATCGGCAAATGGATAGCTGAAGCTCAGGCAGCTGGTCTCGGTGCGGAGACTTCAAGCAGCTCATTGCTTAACACGATTCCCTCCGAACGCATCCTCGATCGGAGTCGAAAAGTGCAGGCACCGGAAGCGGTTGTTCCAGGGAACGATGTCGACGCAGAAACCGCGTGGAGTCAACTGGAGCAGGCTCGAGAGAAGCTGCGCGCAGCTTTTCTTAGCGGCGATGGCTTAGCCCTTGAGCAGGTGGTTCAGCCTCATCCAGTGCTTGGCCCAATCAACATCTACCAGTGGACATTGTTCAATGGCAGCCACGAAGCACGTCATGCATTACAGATTCGGGAAATCGGCGAGACGTTCACAAGCAGGGATTAGGGAGGAGACGCAATCGGTTTCTATCGCGTTGGAGCGATTTCGTAATCACTTGGCTTCGCCTCAGCGCTGAGTACTAGGTGCCTACCGGGATTGTCTGCTTGAAGCATTTCCCGCAACCTTCCTCCGTTTTCGATGGCGGTTTGAAACGTGCCATCAACTTGTCTCGGCCAAGTCGAACCCGTCCTGAAATCGTGGGCCACAAGCAATATGTGAGGAAACCGAGTCCCTACCAGCCCAACGATGTTCCTATCGCGCGACCACAAAATCTCAAACTGTGGTTTCTCTCCCGGATTGCAACAGCCCCCAAGTCTCGTGGTGGGCACGACAATTTGACCATTCATGTGAATCTCGTAGCACCAGCTAATAATCTCGAACGGAGTCGCATCTTTTAAGATCACAATGGATCGACCCTCACCCAAATCCAATTTGTTTTCGATGTAATAGTCTGTTTGTCCGCGCCGCACCGTCTCCTCTCGAGTAGCGAGCACGAAGCAGATGGCTAGCACGATAATGGAAAAAACGATTGTCTTACGTCGAGACATAGATTTTGCGGGGTGGTGGGAACCTTAGGTCTCCTTGTTCACTCGAGCCTGTTTCAGCTTAGCATGCCACTGAACTCACCGTCTTACTAAAAGGAGGTGCGACCCGATCCCCCGAGGAAATACTGACTGTTTACTTCTTATTCCGTTCGTAGAAGTCGAACACGAATTTTCTCTGGTCCTTAGGACCGCCGCCAAACCAGCCACTATTGAAGTCGTATTTCTTCATCTCTTCCCAAGCTTGTTCTGCAGTCCAGTTGTCGTGCGTGATTCGGAAGACTGCCGTCATTGCGCCTGTGCGATGACGCCCACCTTTGCAATGAACGTAAACGGGACCGTTCGCCGGATCGTTTACGAGTCGAAGGAAATATTCCGTTTGTTCTTGCGTCGCTCGCCTGCCCGGTCTCAGCGGAATGTTGAAATAGTTCATGCCTAGCTCACGCGCCCACTCACGTTCCCCAGGTACATAATCTCGGCGCAAGTCGATGACAGTGTTCACGCCCATCGCTTTTAACGCGGCTAAGTGAGACTTATTAGGTTGCGGTCCGCGATAGTAGTTGTCGTTAACCTTGCCGAAGTTCTTGAGACCCGGCGGAGAGATTGCTCTTTGCGCCGATGTGATAACACCCGTCAGGGCCAGCAGCAGCAGAATTCCTGCCGCGAACACCTTCGAGGTTTGAAATCTATGCCGCGTTCTCATCTTTTCCTCGCAACCTCGGCTTACCTTCAACGTGCTGGCAACTACCAAAAAGCGCCAACTACAGAACGGGAACGAAGCGACCGATTTCAGTGTGCCCGCCGCTGGTGAGTTCAATCGGTCGCTTCGCTCCCGTTCTGTAGTTGCCTTATACCGACTATCTTATCCAAACAAGCGGGCGACCACCTACCACCTTAGGGATGCTTCGCGAGCCAATCTAAAGCGGCTTCTATAGGATCCTCCTTATCAGTAAAGCGCCGCCGCACAATTGTTCCCAGACTCTCAACGGCCGTCCATCTCGTGTCGTGATCTTGTGCAGCATCTCGAATTATCTCTGCTAACGCAGGAACTGCCTTTCGGCTTTTGAGACTGCCGAGAGTGATAATCATCGAGTCTTTGGCCTCTAACTCTGTTTCAGATCGTAGGCTTTCAAGCAAAGCATCCACGACACCATTGTCCTTGCCGAGTTCTGCGAGAATGCTCGCCCCATCTTCGCGAGCTTCCGGCTCAGAGCGTTGTAATAGACTCAGAGCGTATGTCGCCGCTTCGGCTCCCTTAGCGATGAGACCCCATTGCGCGTGGACGCGCCGTGCAAACTGAAGTTCCACCTCATAACCCACAACAGTCTTTCGTCCTTCCAGGCTGTCCAGGAACTGTTCATACATCTGAATGTAGTAGGCCAGTGAATCGCGGTAATAGCTGAGGTCCGGCTTCCCACGCGGTCCAGTCTTATCGAGGGGATAACTGTCTTCTTTCAGACGCGCGCCTTTAGTGGAAAATACTTTGAGCAGCCACTGGAGAATAGACACTTCGACGCCTCAAAAAAAAGACTTAACGACCGGAAGTTTAAGTTCGATCGCGATTTCTCGCGCCTGAATCTAAGGTGGAAACTAGAAGAGCGGCAAGCCCGAACAGCCCGCCGCTCGAGGTTGCGAGTTGTATCTCTTTACTGTTTCTTGGTCGCTTGGCTCTCTTTCAGCTTTGCGTGGGCGCGTTCGTAGTTAGCTTTATAAGTGGCCACATTCGGATCGTTGTTTCGCTCTCCAAGAGTCTGCGCCTTTTGGTAAAGCGGTTCTGCGAGATCGATGCGACCGCCACGTTCATACGCTTCCGCAAGACTGTCGTAAACGTTCGCCGAGTCTGGATAGCGCTCAACGTTCGCCTTGAATGCTGCTATCGCCTCGTCCGGTTTACTCTGGCCGAGCAACTGGTAACCCAGGTTATTGATGAGATTTTCCGGCGTTGGAATTGAATAGCCGAATTTCTCGCTAAGCCTTTTGTAATGTGCGTCAACACCTTGTAAGCCGCCCAGGTACGCTCCGGTCTCGGTACTTCTCGGAGCTTGCCAATCTTCATAGACCT
>DATJKB010000500.1:0-2482 GCA_035491875.1 Pyrinomonadaceae bacterium
AGATGTCTTTCATAGTTTGGACTATGTCATTACCGGAGGTTGATTTCGGATTTCGGATTTCGGATTTCGGATTTCGGATTTCGTGGTCATCTCGTTTGTTGGCATCACCTCATCACAAAAAGGCGCTCGTTCCAAAACACAAAATCCGAATTCCGAATTCCGAATTCCGAAATGGTTGTCTTCGTTTTGATTCATCGTCTTTAGATCTTCGAGCGCTTGAGCAAACTGAAACGTCCAACCGGACCGCGGAAGAACGCTTCAGCAGCCACGAAAAGAATGATGATGCCCTGGAGTACCTGGACGATATCTTTCGTGACGTGTTCTGAAAACCCGTCAACGTAAATACCGCCGTGCTGGAGAACCGCAAACAGTAAGGCCGAAAGAATCACACCCACCGGATGATTGCGTCCAAGCAATGCGACTGCGATTCCGGTGAAGCCGTAGTTATCTGAAAAGCCGTCGTAGTAGCGATAGCGATAGCCCATTACTTCATTGATCCCAACCATTCCGGCCAGCGCCCCTGAAACCGCCATCGCCAACACAATCTGTTTTCTAACGGAAATTCCGCCGTACTCGGCCGCCGATGGATTGCTTCCTGTCGCGCGAATTTCGTAACCCCACTTAGTACGCCACAGGAACAAGTAGACGAGTAAGCATGCAAGCAGCGCGAGGATAAACGCGACGTTCAGCGGAATGCGTTCGGGAAATCCGGGAAAGAACTTCCCGAAACGAGCGATATGTGCGCCGCTACCGATCGGTGCTGTTTGCAGGATTGGATCGCCGGGTATTTTGTAATGATATTGTGTGAAGTAGCTGACTAGCGCGACCGCAATGAAGTTCAACATGATGGTGTTGATTACTTCGTGTGATCCGAAGCGAGCTTTTAACACGCCCGGTATCGCGCCCCAAATCGCGCCCATTCCCATCGCAGCAATCATGCAAAGCGGAATCAACAGCCACGGCGAAAGATTCGCTAAGGTGATTCCGACCCACGCGGTTGCGAACGCTGCGATGTAGAGCTGTCCTTCTGCACCGATGTTGAACAAGCCGCAGCGAAAGCCGACCAGCACTGCGAGACCTGTGAAAATCAACGGAGTCGCATGAAAGAGCGTGTAGCCAATGCCGTCGGGCCAGGAGAGGGCGCTGCCGATCAGGAGTCGATAGGCTTCAATCGGATTGTCGCCGATTAACAGCACAAGTATCCCGCCAACGACGAATGCGGAAACAACAGCGATGAGTGGGAATAGAAGTTCGCGTAGGAGCTTCATGTGGTGCGTCGGGTTTAGGTCTTTCGTGTTTGGTCTTGAGCCTTTGGTCTTTGGTTTTGGTCGTCGTCCGCGCAGAGGTTTCGAAGATCCTTCAACTACAGAACGGGAGCGAAGCGACCTGTCAACTCACGGAACGCGTAAGGTATGTCGACATCGGTCGCTTCGCTCCCGTTCTGTAGTTGAGTGTCACTTACTGACCTCCACACTGCCTACTGATTTTTGCCTACTGCCCTCTGATTAGTGTCCCCTTGTCATCAACAACCCAATCTCTTCGAGCGTTGCGACTTTTGGATCAACCTCGCCGACTATTCTTCCCTCGTGAATAATCAGCAGACGATCTGAGAGACTGGTCACTTCTTCTAACTCCGCAGATACAAGCAGGATTGCACAGCCCTCGTCACGCAGTGCCACGAGTTTGCGATGGATGAACTCGATCGCTCCGATATCAACGCCTCGCGTTGGTTGCGATACCAGCAAGAGTTTTGGATTGACGTGAAATTCGCGGCCGATGATCAACTTCTGTTGATTCCCTCCTGAAAGCGCGCGCGCAGGCAATGCAGCGTTCGCGGGACGCACGTCGAAATGGTCGATGATTTCTTTCGTTCGATTTTGAACCGCGTTCTCATCAATGAAAACACCACCTGCGTAGGCAGCAATGGGCGGACGATAGTGGACACCGAGGATTGCATTTTCCGCGAGACTGAAATCAAGCAGAAGCCCGCGACGATGTCGATCTTCAGGGATGTGGGCAATCGCCAGTTCTCTTCGCAAGCGAGCGCCACGCGTCGCGATGTCGCCCGATTCAAATTTGATCGCACCGGTGACGTGCGCCGGATCAACCAAACCGGCTAGCGCTTCAATGAGCTCTGTTTGCCCGTTACCCTCAACGCCGGCGATGCCGACAATCTCACCTCGTCGAACGACAAACGAAACGTCATTCACTCGCTTAGTTCCGCCAGCCGTGGTAACGGATAGACCACTGACTTCCAATTCCGCTTGGCCAGGTTTCGCGTCAGGCTTTTCCACACGCAGCAAAACTTCGCGTCCGACCATCATTCGCGCCAGTTCAGCCGCGTTTGTGTCCTTTGTCTGTACTCGACCGACGACCTTGCCATCCCGCATCACTGTCACTTCATCGGATATGGCCAACACCTCTGAAAGTTTGTGGGTAATGATAATAACCGTCTTCCCTTGCTCTCTCATGCGACGCAGGA
>DATJKB010000501.1:0-6996 GCA_035491875.1 Pyrinomonadaceae bacterium
GACGATCGAAAGCGTCCGCAACGAACACGCGAGTGATGTCGATCGGAACTGCACAACTGTCCTGATCGCGATTCAGCAATAGTTTTTCGGTACGTAACACTCCGCTTTCGGCCGCGTACAGCTCGATAATCATGTCGGCAATGAAACCGAGTAACTCCTGTTCGGTTGTAAGCGACTCACCAAAGTAATCCTGTGCGCGAGTGAGTGAGTTATTCACCAAACGTTTCCCGCGCGTCAACAGCTCACGTTCAGCGCTAAATGTGGCATCTTTGCAGGGCTGACCGTCTGGCTCAACGTGGGCCAGCACTCTGTTGCGCAATACCCGTGTCGTAATGATGAGCCGATTGATCTCATTCGTTCCTTCGTAGATTCGGGTAATACGCGCGTCGCGGTAAGCGCGTTCGGCCGGAAACTCCTGCGAATAGCCATAACCGCCAAACACCTGCAACGATTCATCAACCACAGTCGCCAAAGCCTCGCTGGTCCAGACTTTATTAATCGAACACTCGACAGCGTAGCCTTCGATCGCTTTCAACACGCGGTCGTGGTCGCGTTGATCGATTGCCTCGAGCGCCCTGTCCACATCGCCGAGCGTTCGATAGACCATCGCGTCGCCAATGTAGCAACGCACTGTCATCTCGGCGAGCTTCTGTTTTATTAGACCAAACTCCGCAATGGCCCGACCGAATTGACGACGCTCAACTGCATAGCGAACCGCCCGCGTTAACGCTTGTTTCGAGCTGCCGATGTTGCGCGTGCCAAGTTTCAGACGACCCAGGTTAAGAATGTTGAAGGCGACTTTATGACCTTCTCCCACTATGCCGAGAACATTCTCGACAGGAACCTTCACGTTGTCGAGAATGAGGGCCGTAGTGGAAGATCCGTCAAGACCAAGCTTTGGCTCTTCTCGGCCGCTCACGACTCCCATCTCACGTTCAACGATGAACGCCGTGAACTGTTCGCCGTCGACCTTCGCGAAGATGGTGAAGAGATCCGCGAAGCCACCGTTGGTGATCCACATCTTCTGTCCGTTGAGAACGTAATGTTTGCCATCCTCAGTCAGAGTTGCTTTAGTCGAAGCGGCAAGGGCGTCAGATCCCGAACCCGGTTCAGTTAACGCGTAGGCGCCAATCATTTCGCCGCTCGCAAGTTTCGGTAGATAACGCCCCTTCTGCGACTCGGTGCCAAAATAGACGATCGGCAGTGTGCCTATCGTCGTGTGTGCGCCAAGTGAGCCGGCGAAAGAGGGAATGATGCCAATCTGTTCGCCGACGTATGCCGAGGAAACTTTATCGAGGCCGAGACCCCCATATGCTTCCGGGATGTCGACTCTCAGCAGGTCCAACTCACCGGCCTTGAGCAGCAGCTCGCGGGTCAGCGTCCAGTCTTTGGCATAGATCTGGTCCACCACGGGGACGACTTCAGTGCGCATGAAGTCAGCGGCGATGTTTCCGACCATCTGTTGGGCAGGTGAAAGGTCTTCGCGAGTAAAGATGTGAGATGGGTCGGGAGTGGTGTGGAGAAAATCGGTGTTTGCCTGAATAGCTTCCGCTGTTGCCATAGTTTTATTGACGCACCGCAAAATTCAGTTGTATAAGAGCCTACCGGACGGTCGGTAAAATAGCATTCGCTAAGCAACGCAGACAAGCTCATCGCCGATTGAATACCGCTTCACTTTGAGATCAAGTCTCTGCGCAAGCTCAGCGTTCTCTGCGTCTCTTGCGGTTTCCCTATCAACTTACATAACCGCCGAGTCGCCGAGGATGCGGAGGTTGCGCAGAGAGTTGAAACTGAACCGGCACTTCAGATTGCGGATCCGAATTGGCGCTAGGTTGTTTACCAGGTTGCACTGGGAGTTCTTCCTAATTTCGAATTCTTATCAACTTCAGAAAGGCGCCGCCTAATGATGCGAGTAAGCTCCAAGGCATGGTTCGCTCTATCTGTGCTCTTCGCTATCAACACCCTCAATTTTTACGATCGTCAGATCTTGGGGGCAGTGGGTGAGACGGTACGCGAAGAGTGGAAACTTAGCGACACCGCGCTCGGATCGCTTGGTACCGCATTCACTCTTCTTTACGCTGCGGTCGGAGTTCCAATCGGAAGGTTAACTGATAGATTCTCGCGGCGCTGGATTTTGTTTGCAGGAGTTACCCTCTGGAGTTTTTTGACAGCGGCTTCCGGACTGGCCCGAAACTTCACCGAACTTTTCGTCGTGCGTCTGGGAGTGGGAAGCGGCGAAGCTGCCTGTGCACCCGCGTCAGCCTCGTTGATAGGTGATCTCTTTCCCGCTTCGCGCCGTGCCAAGGCGCTCTCAGTTTTTATGCTGGGTTTGCCGGTTGGCATAGCTCTGAGTTTCTTGGGAAGCAGCCTGCTCGAACATCGCTTTGGGTGGCGGTCGACGTTTTACATCGCTTTGGTTCCAGGCATTATTTGCGCGCTCCTGGCGCTGATAGTTTCCGAGCCTACACGCGGCGCCTCTGAGGACCATCAGATCACGTCGTCGAAACGAAAGGGTTCACCATACCTTCTTGTGCTTTCTATTCCGACGATGTGGTGGATCATCGCTTCGGGTGCCCTTCACAACTTCAACATGTACGCGATTGGAGCGTTTCTTTCGCCTTTCCTTCAGCGCGTTCATCACGTCAGCAAGTTAAACGCCGGCATGATCTCGATGGTTGTTTACGGACTTGCGGGTGTTCCCGGACTGATTGTCGGTGGACTGCTCAGTGACCGTCTGGTTCGACGTAAACCGAACGGACGACTGATACTCTCAACCGTTGCGATCTTGATTTCTGCGCCACTGATGTACCTCGGTCTGAATCGACCGGTGGGAGATTTAACGGGTTTCATACTACTTGCCGGATTCGGCATGGCCTCGATGTACGTCTACTACGCAACGGTTTACTCGGCGATTCAGGACGTGATTGAGCCTGCTCTTCGCGGAACAGCCATGGCTCTCTATTTCTTCGCTATGTACGTGCTCGGCGCGTCGCTTGGTCCAGTCGGCATGGGTTTTCTGAGCAGCTATTTCACGCGACAAGCGGCGTTGGATGCAGGTGTTACGGAAACATCGTTCCAGGCGTTACGACCATTCGCCGCCCAGGGATTGCACTCGGCACTTTACATCGTTCCGGTGTTCGGCGTTCTGCTGGGACTTGTATTGTTTGCGGCCTCCCGCACTGTGGCGAAGGACATGGAGAAACTTCAACGCTGGATGCGCGAATCTGTCAATCCTGAGTTGAAGGCAAAGTCTTACGCGAATGCCGCGGATTAAGTTTGGAGTGCGGTGACCTGTCACCGCTTTACTCCGTTGGACCCAAACTCGCAAAGGCGAAAAGCGGGGACAGGACACCGCACTCCAAAGATGGACGTCAAAGACAAAGTTGTAGTCGTAACTGGAGGCGCCAACGGAATCGGCCGCGCCCTCTGTAGTCGCTTCGCAGATGAGGGTGCGCGCGGTGTCGTGGTTGCCGACATCGACGCTGACGGTGCGCGCAGGGTTGCGGATTCAATCGGTGGAATCGCGGTGTCTGCCGATGTCTCTACAGAGGAAGACAACGTTAGCCTGGTAGCCGCAGCAACCGCAGTGTTTGGACAAATCGATCTCTTTTGCGCGAACGCCGGCATCACCGGTGAGGCCGGCGTGGAAGTTTCAAACGAATCATGGCAACTCAGCTGGAATGTAAACGTAATGTCGCACGTCTACGCCGCCCGTGCCGTCTTGCCCGCAATGCTCGCGCGCGGCGACGGCTACATGTTGCATACCGCATCGGCTGCCGGACTCCTCTCGCAGATCGGTGGCGCTCCCTACTCAGTTACAAAGCACGCCGTCGTTGCTTTTGCGGAATGGCTGTCGATTACGCACGGTGCGGAGGGCTTGAAAGTTTCCTGCCTCTGTCCACAAGGGGTTCTAACACGAATGTTGCTCGGCCCGGACGGTAAGCGCGTTAGCTTTCTTAGAGAAGGTGCAATTGAACCTGAAGAAGTTGCCGACGCAGTGATTCGTGGCCTGAAAGAAGAACGCTTCCTCATACTGCCGCATCCTGAGGTCGCCGAATACTTTCGCCGAAAAGCTGATGACTACGATCGTTGGCTGGCTGGTATGCGAAGACTCAACGCCCGTGTTCGGGAAAGAGAAATTCTTGAAAAACAAAACGTAGCTCGGAAGTGAATAAGGTGAATACTAAAACGTTCGCGATGTTTTTCTGGACACTGCTAACAGCTTTTAGTGGTCTCGCGTTTGCCGTTTATCAGGATCCGGTTGTTCCTCCCAATGCAACGGGTGCAGAGATTTATCAATTGCGCTGTGCGACGTGTCACGACAAACCAACAGCTCGCATACCACCGCGGGCTCAGATCGCAAAACGATCGACTGAAGACGTTGTGCAGACAATGACGAACGGAACCATGAAGCAATGGGCGGAAGATTTTACTCCCGCGCAAATCACCGCCGTTGCGGTTTATCTCACCGGCAAGCCAGCGGCCTCACCCTCGTCCGCTCCTTCCTCTACTGGCGACAATCTTTGCAAAGAACCAGCGCCGCCGCTCACGCTTAGCGAACTGCAATGGAACGGTTGGGGAAGAGATCTCGATAACTCTCGCTATCAGCCAAAACCAGGAATCAAAGCGGCCGACGTGCCGCGCTTGAAAGTAAAGTGGGCCTGGCGTCATCCCGGTCCGATGGCCACAGGTCAACCGACGATCATCGGAGATCGATTGTTTGTCACTACCGAAGGGGGCCAGCTCTTTAGTCTGAATGCGCAGACAGGTTGTACGTATTGGTCGATCAAAGCGGGTGCTGGTTTGCGCCCTGCAATCACAGTTGGTCCGTTACCTGAAGGCTCAAAGGCGAAGTTCGCACTGTACTTTGGCGATCTCAGGGCAAATGTGCACTCGGTTGACGCCGAGACGGGTGAGCTTATTTGGAAGACGAAGGTCGAGGATCACTCGCTATCTCGCGTCACAGGATCGCCGGTCCTTTACCGCGATCGTCTATACGTTCCTGTTTCATCTATAGAGGAGGTCGGGGGAAGAGACGCAAAGTATGAGTGCTGCAAGTTTCGCGGCAGTCTTCTTGCACTCGATGCGCACACCGGCAAGGTCCTTTGGAAGAGTTTTACTGTTCAGGAAGAACCAAAGCCATTCAAAAAGAATTCCGCCGGTACGCAAATGTATGGACCAGCGGGAGGTGCGATCTGGTCGGCGCCAACGATTGATCCCAAACGCAAGGTAATCTACGTCGCCACCGGAAACTCATACACCGATGTACCCACTGGCCACTCCGACGCGATCATGGCGTTTGATCTCGAAACAGGAAGTCTCAAATGGGTAAACCAGGTCACGCCGAAAGACAATTTTCTTGTCAACTGTCGTCAACCCGGTGTCGGCAATTGTCCTGAAGAAGCCGGACCTGATCACGACTTTGGTAGTTCACCGATCTTGCGCACGTTGCCCAATGGCAAACAAGTACTTCTCGCAGGACAGAAGTCAGCAGTCCTTTACGCGCTCGATCCGGATAAGAGCGGCAAGGTTCTCTGGCAAGCTCGACTCGGTGGAGGCGGGGCGCTCGGCGGTATTGAGTGGGGATTCGCTGCCGACGAAAGAAACGTCTATGTGCCGGTTGCCGACACGACTGGTCCGGAGCGCAAACCCGGTATCACAGCTTTGCAGATTTCGACTGGCAAGCAACTGTGGCACGTGCCCGCGCCAGCTGCGAATTGCAGTTGGGGACAGGCGCGTTGCAACAACTCTCAATCGGCTGCAGCAACGTTGATTCCGGGTGTGATCTTTTCAGGCACTGTGGATGGTCACCTGCGCGCTTATTCGATCAAAGATGGGACGATCATCTGGGATGTCGATACAGCATTACCGATTGCTACCGTCAACGGTGGTCTAACGAGTGGCGGCGCTTTAGATGGTGGTGGGCCAACGATTGCGAACGGAGTGCTTTACACAAACTCTGGTTACGGTCGAATCGTCGGACAGCCCGGTAATTTGTTGTTGGCTTATACCGTGGATGGAAAATAACTCTCTGTGCAGACCATTTGGAGTGCGGTGACTTGTCACCGCTTTGGTTTGAAAGCGGCGACAGGTCGCCGCACTCCAAATAGGCTGCACAGAGAACTTACTGCGTGGTGTTGGGGTTCCCTTTGTTACTCGATCGATAAACTCTCGCCTGGTCGCGAACGACATCAATAAGGTTGCCGATTCCCAGGTTGACGTCGATCAAATGCAGGCCCCACTCAGGTAGCACTTTCCCCTCTCTAACAACATCTCCGGTGATATCGTCAGTGCGAGGGTCAGCAGGATCACTATGAACTGTCACCGCCAAATACGATCCTTTATCGTTTGAAACGCATTCGGCAGTGAGCATCCCAGGAACACTCACAAAAGGGGTATTAATTCCGGGCCCATCCTTGGTCCAGGGTTTGGGCCCCGCGGAGGATGGCCCGCTTCCACCAGTCGAGAGGTACGCGTGCAACTCGCCACTGCCACCTTTCAATGCCGCAGGATTGGTGCAACCCGCGACCTGGTCCTGACCACCGACCTTGCCAAATCTTGAATTCGCCGGCGGCGGAGCGTTGGAACGGAAAGACGCGAAAGTTATGACGCAGCCAATCTGCTTTGAATTTCGACAGAGAGGTAGTTGCTGAAAGGCACCGCCGACGTCTTTGTCACGCGGAACAGGCAAGCTCGTTCCCAGCAACAAAGCTGAAATCAATTGCTTCTGGATCGGCTTGCCATCGATCTCTCTCTTGATTAGTTCAGTCAATACCATCGAACCCTGAGAGTGCCCGATAAGAACTACGCCGCGGCCCTGGTTGTCATGTTGCAAATAATAATTCCAGGCGTCGAGCACGTCGTTGTATGCAAGGTTTCGATCGACCGCTGCAGTTCGACCCGCGAGAATTGATCGCAAAGCTGCGAGTGTCACTTGCCTGTACAGCGGGGCATAAACACGGCACTGAGAACCGAAACGTGCGGCCTGTACTCGCA